>NZ_JBEOPW010000009.1:0-208207 GCF_040310465.1 Pseudomonas sp. H26/SER47-MNA-CIBAN-0231
GCGAGCCTGCTCGCGAATGCGGTTTGTCAGTCACTGTGGCTTCGACTGGCGGATTGCTTTCGCGAGCAGGCTCACTCCTACATGGGGGCGGGTCAAGGCTGGAACCATTCGTGGCGTTCGTTGAAGGTTTGCTGGATGAGGTCGGTGAGGGCTTGGATTTCGGTGGAGTTTTGCGAGTCGGTGTTGACGGCAAGCCACGCGTGTAGCTGCATCGGTTCGGCGAATAATCCGGGCAGTGCGATGAGGCCACGGTCGAAGCGGCTCATGTATGCCGGCAGCAATCCGATGCAAGCGCTGCACCGGATCATCTCCAGCATCAATTCATAAGATTGCATCTGCACTACGCCAGCCAAGCGCTGCTCGACCAATTCATTCCACGGGCGAAAACTCTGAACCTGTCGATCATGCTGCCACTGCACCAGCATGAAGTCCGCCAGATCATCCGGCGTTTCCGGTCGCGCTGTCACCCGCGAATAGCGCTTGGCGATGTGCGGCAGATATTCAATTCGCGCGAGATGTTGCGGTGCGCTGGTGGCGAAGGTGGGACCAAGGTTTGGAGCTTCGCCGGAGGCGAGCCAGAGGACAATGTCGGCGCTGACCGCGCGCAGGGCCAGTTCGCTGTCGAGGGCGATGATTTCCAGGCGCAGGCTGGCATTGCGCCGCAGTAGTGCGATGAGGTCGCGGCCGAGGATGTCGTGGAGGATGGATTCGGCGATGGCGAGGCGGATCAGCGGTTGTTCGATGACCGGGAGTTTGCGTTGGTGGGCCAGGGTGCTGAGTCGGGCCTGCAACTGTTGGCCTTCGCGGGTGAGCGTTAGGGCGCTGCCCTGGAAGCTGAACAGGCTGTGTTGCAGTTGTTGTTCGAGTTGCGCGAGTTGTTTGCGCAACAGGGTCGAGCGCACGTTGAGGCTGCGCGCGGCTTGCATGAAGCAGCCGCAGCGGGCGCTGACGAGGAAGTATTGGGCGACTTCGCTGTCGATGGTCGCGGCCTGGTTTAGCCAGGGTTCGGGGCGGGTTTGGGGCGTTTGATAATCAGCGGGGCCCGGGCGTCCTGCGGGTTCAGTGAATGACATTGATGACTCCCTGTCGATCTTTGTAGTTGCCTTGAGTGCGCCATAGCCCCCTGTGGGAGCGAGCTTGCTCGCGAAAGCGTCAGCACATTCAACATATTTGCTGACTGATACTCCGCTTTCGCGAGCAAGCTCGCTCCCACAGGGGTTGTGGTGTAGGTGAAATCAGTGTTTTTCCTCCAGGATTTTGTTCAGTTCGGCGCCGTCGATGCTCAGGGTGGCGGTGTTGAGCATGCCGTCCAGATAAGCCTGGGCGATCTGTTCCTGGCGTTGTGCGCGCAGGGCCTGGGTCAGTTGGTCGCGCAGTTCCTCCAGCGTCGCGGTGCGGGCCGGTTGTTGTTCGGTTAGTTTGATCACGTGGAAGCCGGCGGCACTTTGCACCGGATCAGACACGGCGCCCACCTTGAGCCGCGCCACGGCGCTGCGCACTTCCGGCACCAGCTGTTGCAACGGTTGCAGGCCGGTATCACCGCCCCGCTCTGCCGTCACTCGATCCTGCGAATATTGCGTAGCGAGCGCCGCAAAATCAGCCGGTGCTGACTGCGCCTTCTTGCTCAATTCAGCGGCTTGTTTGCGTACGGTTTCCAACGAAGCGGAATCACTGACAGCAAGGAAAATCTGACTGACCCGGTACATCGGCGGCGTCTGCCAGTTGGCCTTCCCCGCGTCATACGCCTGCTGCAACTCAGCTGCGCTTGGATACTCCGCCGGCACCTGACTCACCGAGCGCAAATAATCACGAAACACGATCTGCTCAGTCGCCGCGCGAGTCTGCCGGGCGACGTCGGGACGCTGCGCCCAGCCCTGCGCATCGGCCTGTTCCAGCACGGCTTTTTCCGCCAGCCGCGCACGAATCCAGCGCTCCAGCGCCTCACGGTTGCCGCGCAGCTGTTCGCGGGTTTGCGCCGGGACGGTGGCCAGCAGCGCCTGCAATTCCTCTGGCGAAACCTGCTGATTGCCCAACCGCGCGACCGCTGGCCCGGCTGCAACCGCCATCACCGGCGAGGGCTGCTGAGCGGCGACCGGATCACTGCCCGGCCGCAGCACCAATGCCACGGCCACCACCAACAACGCCAGCGCTCCGGCGCCGATCACCATGGCAGGCTTTTTCACAGCGCGACTTCCTCTTGTTCGGCGATAGCTGATTTGGCGGTTTGCACACCAGTGGCCTGGCTGAAGTCGCGCAGGTAAACGATGAATTCCTGCAACAGGCGATCCCACAATTCCAAATTGCCGCGCAGGTGCTCGTTGCTCACCCCAGCGGCCACGACCACGTCCATTTCCATCAGCAGAAACTCGCCCTGCAACGACAACCGTGCAAACCGCCGCGTAGCGTTCCACTGCTCGGCCACGCCCTGGGGCAAGTCGCCCTGCACGCGCAGCGCACAGCTGAAGGTGAAATCAACAAAGCTGCCCTGCTCCAGCGCCGGGTTGCCGAACCGCACGGCGTAGCCGATGCCCTGACTGGCGCTGAGCAATTGCACGATGCCGTTCTGTTCGCTCTGGTTGACGCGATAACCGGCGGCTTGCAGAACGTCGGTCAGTGATTGCGGGGAAACGTGGGTGATCAATTGAGTCATGGCTTTCTTCCTTGTTATCAGTGAGCGATCGCGGCTTGCGGCGCGTCGAATTGGGTTTTGTACAGCTCGTCGCCAAAGCCTTGGGCCAGTTCATCGAACTTGACCCGGGCACTGCCGGCGAATGGCTGGCGGATCTTCATCACTTCGGCGACGTCGATGTTTTCGTAGGCCGTGAGAATCTGTTTGGCGACGCCGTACATTTGCTGATTCTTGGCTGAACATTGCTGCACTTGTGTGTCACGTTCCGCCAGTTGCGCTTGCAGCTTCGAGCGTTCGGCTTCCTTGCCGCGAGCGAGGACCAACAACTCGTCGTAGGCTTTTTTGAACTTGCCGGTCTGCTCGGCACTGGCCGCCACTTGCGCCTGCGCCTGGCTGTGCAGGCTCTGTTGCTGCCCGGCGAGTTGCTCGGCGAGGCCTTTGGCTTTGGCCAGTTCGGCGGTCAGCTGCTTGATCTGCGCTTGCGCTGCCTTGGCTTCGTTCTGCGCTGCCAGTTGCGCGGCGCTGGCCTGGGCCTGTTGGCTTTGCAGGGCCTGCAATTGCTGGGTGGTGCTGCGCAATTGCGTGCGCAAGCGCTCTTCCATGCCTTCGGCGCTCGCCCCGGTGGCAAGCAGCAAACCCAGGCACAGCGCGAGAAAACGCGTGTTCATAAAGCTCTCCCGGCGCCTTAGAAGCGCGTGTTGATCTCAAGCTGCAAGACGTCGATGTCGAACGGCGCGCCGTACACCGCTTCGGTGCTCATCCAGCGACCCGTGGCAGAAACGTTCTTCGCCAGGCCGTAGTTGCCGCCCATGAAATAGCCCTTGGCGTTGGTGCCGCCGAGGTGGAACGACGAGTCGTTGAAGCCGTCCGGCAAGGCGTCCGGCTGGATGTACTTGTAGCCGGCGAACAGGTTCCAGTCGCCCTTGCGTTTGAGGTCCAGTGCGTTGCCGAGGGTGAACTGCACCATCCATGCATTGGCGCCGCTTTCGATCTCGCCGTTGCTGTCGAGGTTGTTGACGATCTGCCCGGCGGAACGCTTGCGCATGTCGCCTTCGTCGTAGCTGAGGTTGTGGATGTAGTTGCCCTGGCTGCGCAGTTTGAAGTCCTGCGGCAGGTCGGCATCCCAGACCACGTTGAGATCGAGCAGGTTGAATTCGGAGGCGAGACCGACGAATTGCGGCTGCGGCGTAGCGCTCGGGTTGAGCGGGTTCGGCGTGATGTCACGCAGCAGGAACACGCTGTTGCCCTTCTGCATGAACGCCGCGCGGGTGCCGTCGCTGTCGCAGCCTGGCGCGCCGGCCCACGGTTCGCAGGGGCTGGAGCGCTGGCCCTGTATGTCGTCGAAGCGGTAATAGGCCAGCGCACCTTTGAGGCGGTTGTTGCTGTTGATCGCCCATTTCGCGCCGAGCTGCGCGCCGTACAGCCATTTGTTGTCGCTCTCTTCCTTATCGAAACCGTTGCTGCTGGAAGTGTCGTTGGTGTAGTCCACCGGGAACGCGCCGACGGTGCCGAACACGCCCCAATCGCGGTTGAGCTTGTGATCGAAAATCGCCGCCACACCGTCGAAATTCAGGTCGTTGGAATAGAGCATGTCGGTGGACATGAACGGATTGGCGAAGCGCCCGCCGGTCAGGGTCAATTCGTCCATTGGCTTCCAGGTCAGGTAGCCCTGATCGAGCCAGATGTCCTTCTTGGCGAAGCCGCCGCCGAGGTTCTGCGTGGTCGATACCGGGTTGTTGTCCGAACCGGTGCCGATGCGAATGCCGGCGGTCCATTCCTCCGAAATCACTGCTTTCATGCCCAGGCGTGCACGCAGGCGAAAGAGGTTTTCGCGGTCTTCGCGGGTGTTGAGCAACGGCGGCAGACTGGTGCTGCTGTTGGGATTTACGTCGTACGGGCCATTGTTGTTGAGCTTGGCGAAGTCGACGATTTCGTTGCTGTTGTTGCCCGAGTAGTACCGCGATTCGTCACGCAGGCGAATGTCGCCGTCGAAACTGATGCGCGAGGCCCAGTCCGGGAAGGTATTCGGCGCTGCCCAGTTTTCCTGTTTGGCGGTGGCCATGACCTCGGCTTTGACCTGATCGCGGATCTGGTCACGCACCGCTGCCGGCACGTACTGCACACGGACATCGCCCGGCGCGGCGACCGGTCCGGCCGCGACTGCGGTGGACGCGGCAGCCTGTTTGGCCTGCGCCGCTTCGTTCTGCGCCTGGGCGATCAGCGCGTCGGCCTTGTCCTGTTTGAGGATGCCCTGCTCGACCAGCAAGCGGATCAGATTGATCGTGGCGTTCTCCGACGGCGCAGGCGCTGCCACGGCCTGACCGACCAGGGTCGCAATGACCATGCCGACCGCCAGGGACAATCGATTCACGTTGGAAATCATCTGCACACAACTCCTTTTGCCGAAGCTTGAATAAGTGAATTAACCCGGACGCCGCCCTTGCAGGGACAAGCGCACGGGCAAAGTGATGGAGGCCGGAGGCCGTTCGCTGAGGGCTGGCGCACCGCGTAAAGCGGCCAGCACCTGGGTATCGATTTGCGGGTTGCCACTGGATTTGATCAGCTCGACGCGGGTGATCTCACCGACGCGGCTCAGCCAGACATCGGCCTGCAGCGAGAATGCGAGGTTGCGCAGGTCGGGGTTCTCGCGCAGCAAACGCTGGAAGGTGAACGCGAGAAACTGGCTGTACGTGCCCGTGCCCAAACGCCCGCCGCCAGCACCGGCCATGCCGCCGCCCTTGCCCGCGCCGATGTTGAAAGCGTCGCTGCCGGCCTGCGCGTCGCCGTCCATTTGCATCGGATTGGCCAGATCGTCCGCCGGCGATGGCGGCGCCTCTTCTTCAGGCTTGACCTCCTCCGGCTCCGGCGTTGGCTCGGGCTCGACGACTTTTTCTTCCACCGGCGTTTCCGGCTCTGGCGGTTTCTCCGGCGGCGGTGGTGGCGGTGGCGGCAACGGAATGATCGTCGGCACCTTCGGCGCTTCGCGACGCACGCCGGCCATGTCGTTGGCCCACTGCCAGAGGAACCACGCGGCGAGCGCGGCGACCAGCAATCCGGCGCCCCACTTCACATAGCGCAACGACGACTTTTTCACGGGCGGCGGCTCGATCGGGAGTTGTGCGGTCATGACTCAGCCCTGACTCGGTTTGCCGGTAACGAGACCGACCTGGGACAGTTCGAGCCGGCGCAGCAGATCGAGTACTTCGATGACTTTCTGGTACTGCACCGTCGCATCGCCGCGCACGATCACCGGGAAATCCGGGCTCTGCGCTTTCTCGATGCGCAGGCGCTCTTCCAACTCGGCCAAAGTGACCGGATAGGCATCGAGGAACACCTGGCCGCCGTCGTTGACCGAGATCGCCTTGGTCTTGGCCTCCGACAGCGAAATCGACGCGCTGGCCTTGGGCAGGTTGATCTGGATCCCGGAGACCTGCGCGGTGGCGGTGAGGATGAACATCACCAGCACCACCATCAGCACATCGACCAGTGGGGTGATGTTGATGCTGTCGACGGCGGCATCGTCATCATCGTCGTGGGAGGCATTTACGGACGCCATGTCAATGCTCCTCAGGCCGGTACGGAGTGGTTGGCGTGATGGCCGCGCTGGTGCGACGCCTCACTGAACTGGCTCTCGCCGTGCATTTCCGCCAGCCGGGTGATGAACTCGTCGACGAACACGCGCATGTCGGCGCTGACTTCCTTGTTGCGGGTGATCAGGCGGTTGTAGCCAAACAGCGCGGGGATCGCGACGAACAGGCCCATCGCCGTGGCCAACAGCGCGGCGGCCATACCGGGAGCGATGGCGTTGATGTTGACGTCGCCGGCCATCGCCGTGCCGAGGAACACCACCATGATCCCCAGCACCGTACCGAGCAGGCCGATATACGGACCGCCGGCGATGGCGTTGGACAGGGTCGAAAGTTTCGAACTCAGCTGCTGGTTCTCGCGGGTGCGCACGCCGTCCATCGAGCAGCGGATGGCTTCGATGGTCGCCGCTGAAACCGAGGAGGTATCGGCGCCCTGCTCGCGACGGGTACGGATCTCTTTGACCGCCACCAGATACAGGCGCCACAGCGACGAATGCTGCAGACGCTGAGCCAGTTGCGCATCGTCGGCGAACATTTCCAGACGCGTGCCGACCTTGGCGAATTGCACGCGGAAGTCTTCGTTGGCCGCGGTGACGCGGCTGAGGCTGCGGTTCTTGCGCAGCATGATGATCCACGACTGGAACATCATCAGCACCAGCACGGCGATGATCACCCAGGCGTCGACTGGCACCGCGTTGAGCAGGAAGCCGAGGCTGCCGAAGCCAAAGCCGGACTGCTCTTCATCGACGCCGTAAGCCACCAGTTTCGACTCGGCGCCTTGCGAGGTGGCATCGGCCAGCAACAACGCGGCCGGACGGGCGACTTTCGACAGGCGCAGCTCATCAATAGCGCCAGCGAATGGCTGGAACGCGCCTTCCTGCAGATCGGCGCCGATGGCCATGACCGAGTTGAACGCCGGCATCGCTTGGGCCAGTGCAGCGCTTTCGCGACCGTTGATGTACAGGGTGACTTTCGAACCCTCGGCGGTCAGCGCAACGTGTTGCCATTGCGCCGGAGCCAGAGCTTGCGTGGCGGCGGCGCGCTGGCCGTCGATTTCCACGAACGGCAGGCCTTGGCTGACGCCGACCAACAGACTTTGCGTGCCTTCGCGTCGAGCGAGAATCAGTTGCTCGCCACTCGCCTGATCCAGACGCAGCCAGGCACTGACGGTGAACGCGCTGCCCGCGTTGTGTTGCAGCGACGGACTGGCTGGCAGCAACAACGGCTGGCCGCTGAACTGCAAGGCACGCCCGACGACGCCATCAATCGCTGTGCCGGTCGCGCTTTGCGCGGTGTTGCCGTACGCCGTGGTGTCTTTCGCCGGGGTGCCGGTGGCGCCGTCGAATTGATACAGCGCGGTGTAATTCGGATCGAAGGTGAGTTGCCCGTTGCCGGTGGCCGGGGCTTTCTGGTTGCCGTAGTACATCCAGATGTCCTGACGCTGACCGCCCTCTACATTCGGCACATCGACCCAGATCAGCGCCATGCCCATCAGCGCGTCGAAACTTTCGATCTGGTGGTTGAGCACGGTTTTGTCATCCGCCGCGACAAAGCGCAGATCGGAGCCGTCCTCTTTCACGCCGTCGAAGGTGAAGTTGCCGGTGTGCAGGCGCACCAGTAGCGCGGTGCGGCCGAGCGCCTGATTGATCGCCGCGCCTTGTGGCGTGGTGTCGACGGCGATCTGTTTGCGGTAATGCCAGTCGTCCTGCCACCAGGCCTGAGCCGTGGCCGGGAGCACGAAGCCCAGGCAGATCAACAACGAAAGGAAGAGGCGTTGCATGGACGTGCTCCGTTAGAAAGTGGCTTGAAGGTTGAAGTGCAGGCGCGATTCCTGCTTTGAGGTGTTCGGCCCTTCGAGTAGCGGGTAGCCCCAGTCGAGGCTGCCGGACAGCCATTTACTCAGGCTGGCGCGGGTGCCGAGGCCGACGCTGGCCAGGGCGTAATTGGCGTCCTGATCCGGCAGTTCGTCGCGCAGATACAACTGCGCGCCTTCGGCGAAGGCATAGAAGCGCCAGTCCTGCATCCACGTGCCGGCGAATTTCGCCAGCGACGGTGTGCGCAATTCCTGGCTGAGCAAATAGCCGTCATCGGCGGTACGTTCAGCCGCGAGATAGCCGCGCACGGAGGTGGCGCCACCGGCGGAGAATTGCTCGTTGGAAACCAGCGGCCCCGAGGCGAGTTGGAATGCGGCTTTGCTTGCGCTCTGCCAGTCGCTGTCGAAGGTCCAGGTGTAGTTGGTGTCGCCCTTGAGCACGGCGAAACTCGGTTTGGCGCGATAACGTTTGTAGTCGAAGTCTTCGTCGTCGCTGCCGTAGCCGAACACGCTGCGCGTGGCGGCCACCAGACTCAGGCCGAGGCCGAGCTGGCTCTTTTCGCTGTAGCGAAAGCCGTTGTAGGCGAAGGTGAACGGCGCGTATTTCAGCGGTACCTTGTCGCTTTCGCCGGACAGGCTCAGGCGCTCGTCGAAGTCCTTGAAGTCGATCCCGGCCGACAACGAGCTCGACCAATTGTCGCTCGAGGGCAACGTGTAAATCGCCGCGACGCCGTAGCTGTGACCCTTGCCGAGCACGTTGCTGCCGCCGATGGTGGCGACGTTGCTGTCGGACTGGTAACCGGAGAACTGCACGCTCCAGCGCTCGCTCAGCGGCGCGGTGTAGGACCCGGACCAGACCTTGGCGTTGTCGGTTTCCTGCGGCGCGGTGAAGAACGTCAGGTTGACGCTGTGGCCGAGCTGCCAGAGGTTGTTGTAACCGAGGCTGGTGACGCTGCGCAGCTTTTCGGTGTCGGCGCTGTAATCGTTATTGAGGCCGACGCTGGCCGTCCACGGGTTCTGGTCTTCGACCTGCAAATCGACATCCATGGTGCCGGGGCGCTGCCCTTCGCGCACCAGCGGCATGACCTGGCGACCGGGGGTCTTGTTGAGCTGCGCGAGTTCGCCTTGGACTTTGGCAAAGTCCGGCACCTCGCCTTCTTTCAGCGCCGGGACGTTGTCGCGGATATCCAGCGGCGAATAGTGTTTGGCGCCGACCACGCGCACCCGGCCGACCTTGGTTTCGCTGACTTGCAGATAGACGATGCCATCGGCCACGGCCTGCTCGGGCAGCTCGACAAACACCGATTGATAGCCGCGTTCCTGATAGGCCTTCTGCAACGCATCGCGGGCGCCTTCGATGTCGCTCAAGGCTTTCTGCGGGCCGAGAAACGGGTACACCGCTTCTTCGATCGCCCGGGCATCGAGCACGGTATTGCCGCGCACGAAGTATTCGTTGACGTCGACCAGTCGCTGCGCGGCGGGCGCTTCTGTGCCCTCCTCGGCCAGCGCCGGCTGCGCGCCCGCCGTCACCAGCAGCCAGCCCCACAGCGCCAGCCGTGACGTGAAAATCCGTTCCACATTACCCCCTGAAATTCGCGATGACCTGTGGGCGTTAGCGCCCGGTGTGCTGCGTCAATTGCTGATCGTGGTGGCGCAGGCGTGCTTGCCCAGCCAGGTGTGCAACAGCGCAAAGTTCAGCGAGAACTCGGGCATTTGCAGCAAGGCACCGCAGAACACTTCGCCGATGATTTTCTGAATCAGCAGCACCGCGCGCGGCTCGTTGAGCAGCGTGGCGATGTCACGGCTGAGGGCGGTGAAACTCCAGACTTTCTGGTTCAGGCCGAGGCCGACGAACCAGCGGAACAGCAGGTTGTAGTTCAGCTGTTCATAGAGCTGCTGTTCGCTGGGCACCGAATACAGCAATTGCAGGAGCAGGACGTGCATCACCGTCTGCGCGGGAATGAGCATGCCGGGTGCGGCATTGAGGTCGTGCAGCAGGTCCTGGTGGGCGTCGAGCAGATCGTCGATCTGCGGGCGCAGCAACACCAGCGAATGGCCCGGAGGAATGTAGCTGGACACTTCTTTCAGAGCGCCCTGCCAGTCCTCCTGCGAGACGATCCAGACCCACGGCGCGCCGTAGCGATACACCGAAACCGGCTTCTTGCGCGCGGCTTCGACGATCTTCGACAGGCGTTGATCGAGCTCCTGCATGCCCACTTTCGAATAACGTTCCATAGTCCCCATTGCCTCACTCCCGGCGTCCCGCCCCGACTCGCAAAGTGCGCCCCGAAAGGCCCCTCAAGCGCGTTACACAGGCATGACCGGACTGGCAAAGGGCTACCGAACTTTTGTCATAAAAGCTTCATTACCGAAGACAGACTGACTGATTTACACGATCGACCGTGGGAGCGAGCCTGCTCGCGAAAGCGCTGCGTCAGGCAATGAGGATGTTGGATGTGCCGGCGCCTTCGCGAGCAGGCTCGCTCCCACAGGGTGGACTGCGGTTGCACCGTTGCGTGACATTCGCGTGACATTCACAGGGTTAAATCCCGGCCCGTTCAGGCGTATAACCTTCACAAGACTTTCAATCGGCACGCCGACTTCAACACAGGGTAGTGACATGACCACAGCAAACATCCTTGGCAACCTGTTCCCTTCGGTCAGCGACATCCCGGAAAAATATCGCCTCGACGCTCAGGTCGAGCAGCGTGAATATCTGGTCGATGGTCAATTGCGCCGCTGGGACGGCCCCCTCGCGCAGGTGCGCAGTCCGGTTTATCTGAAAAGCGAAAACGGCGAAGAACAGGTGATCCTCGGCAGCACGCCGCTGCTGGATGCCGACACCGCCCTCACCGCCCTCGACGCTGCCGTTCGCGCTTACGACCGAGGTCAGGGCCTGTGGCCGACCATGCGCGTGGCCGAGCGCATCCAGCATGTCGAAGCGTTTCTCGGCCGCATGCGCGAGCAGCGCGAGGCGGTAGTCAAGCTGCTGATGTGGGAGATCGGCAAGAACCTCAAGGACTCGGAAAAAGAGTTCGATCGCACCTGCGATTACATCGTCGACACCATCAATGCCCTGAAAGAACTCGACCGCCGTTCCAGCCGCTTTGAGCTGGAGCAGGACACCCTCGGCCAGATCCGCCGCGTGCCGCTCGGCGTCGCCTTGTGCATGGGGCCTTACAACTACCCGCTGAACGAAACCTTCACCACGCTGATTCCGGCACTGATCATGGGCAACACCGTGGTGTTCAAACCGGCCAAGCTCGGCGTGCTGCTGATTCGGCCGTTGCTCGAAGCCTTCCGCGACAGCTTCCCGAGCGGCGTGATCAACGTCATCTACGGCAGCGGCCGCGAGACCGTCAGCGCTCTGATGGCCAGCGGCAAGATCGACATCTTCGCCTTCATCGGCACCAACAAGGCCGCCAGTGACCTGAAGAAGCTGCACCCGAAACCACACCGTTTGCGCGCGGCTCTGGGTCTGGACGCCAAGAACCCGGGTATCGTCCTGCCCGAAGTCGATCTCGACAACGCCGTCAGCGAAGCGGTCACCGGTTCGCTGTCGTTCAACGGTCAGCGCTGCACCGCACTGAAAATTCTTTTCGTGCATGAAGACGTGGTCGACAGCTTCATCGAGAAATTCAACGCCAGACTGGCCACGCTGAAACCGGGCATGCCGTGGGACAGCGGCGTGGCGCTGACGCCGCTGCCGGAGTCGGGCAAGGTCGATTATCTGCACGGTCTGGTCGCGGATGCGCAAAGCAAAGGCGCACAGGTGGTCAACCCGAATGGTGGCGAGTCCCACGCCTCGTTCTTCTACCCGGCAGTGCTCTATCCGGTGAACCCGCAGATGCGCGTGTATCAGGAAGAACAGTTCGGCCCGGTCGTGCCCATCGTGCCGTACCGCCACCTCGATACCGTGATCGACTACGTGCTGGAATCCGATTTCGGCCAGCAGTTGAGCATCTTCGGCACCAACCCGGTGGCGGTCGGCCGGCTGGTCGACACTTTCGCCAACCAGGTCGGGCGGATCAACCTCAACGCCCAGTGCCAGCGCGGCCCGGACACCTATCCGTTCAACGGCCGCAAAAACTCCGCCGAAGGCACGCTGTCGGTTCACGATGCCTTGCGAGTGTTTTCGATTCGGACGCTGGTCGCGACCAAATTCCAGGAGAGCAACAAGGACCTGATCAGCGAGATCATTCGCGGGCGTGATTCGAGTTTCCTGACCACCGATTACATCTTTTGACGGGTGATCGGCAGGATTGAATGATCCTGCCGATCCGTCAGCCCCCCGGCGATTCAGTGACTACACTCAGCCCAGCATTGCTGGATGCCCGGGAGGCTGACCATGCTCGATTACTTCGCATTGGGTCTGTTGGTTTTTGTCGGTCTCGTGCTGTTTTACGGGATCATCGTACTGCATGACATTCCGTACGAGATTGCTGTCCACCGAAACCACCCACACCAGGACGCAATCCATGCCACGGGCTGGGTCAGCCTGTTTACCCTGCATGCGCTGTGGCCGTTTCTGTGGATCTGGGCGATGGCCTATCGCGAGGATCGCGGTTGGGGTTTTGGCGATGGCAAACCCATTCAGAATCACGTCAATCAACTGGAGCAGCAGGTCGTCGAGCTGCAAGCCCGGATCGAGCGGCTCGAAGCGCAGTCGCCGGTTGTGTCTCAATCTGACAGCCGGGGGATCTGAGCATGGATCTGTTGCTCATCCTCACGTATGCCGCGCTCTGCGTCGCGATTTTCAAGATCTTCCGCATTCCGCTGAACAAATGGACGGTGCCCACCGCTGTTCTGGGTGGCGTGCTGATCGTCGGCGCGCTGATTTTCACCATGAACTACAACCATCCCTATTCCGAAGTGGCGCGCTCCTACTTTGTCTCGGTGCCGGTCATTCCGATCGTCAGCGGCCAGGTTATCGACGTGCCGGTAAAGGGCAACGAACCCCTGGAAAAAGGCGACGTGCTGTTCCGCATCGATCCCACGCCTTTCCAGAACCGCCTGAAATCGCTGAAGGCGCAACTGGTTGCAGCCAAGGGCGACCGCTACCGCATCACCGAACTGATTCGCCGCAACTTCGGCACCCAGCGTGAACTGGACGCGGCCATCGCCCGCACCGACGATCTGCAGGCGCAACTGGACAATGCGCAGTTCGAGCTGGACAACACTGTGGTTCGAGCGCCGAGTAAAGGCTTCGTCACCCACGTTTCGCTGCGCCCGGGAATGATGGCGAGCAAGCTGCCGCTGCGCCCGTCGATGGTGTTTATTCCGCAAGAAGGTCAGTACTTCGCCGCTTGGATGCGTCAGAACAGCCTGCTGCGTCTGACCGTGGGCGACGAGGCCGAAGTCGCCTTCGATGGCATTCCCGGCAAAGTCTTCGCGGGGCGAGTGAAAAGCGTGATCGGGGTGATCGCCGAGGGCCAAGTGCAACCTTCCGGCACCCTGATCAGCTACACCGGCTCGCCCCCGGCCGGACGGGTGCCGGTGATCATTGAAATCACTGACCCGGCGTTCGCCGAATACAGCGCGCTCATGCCGGGCGGCGCCTACGGGCAAGCGGCGCTTTACAGTCAGCACTTTCATCACATCGGCGCGATGCGCAAAATCCTGCTGCGCATGTCCGCCTGGATGAATTACATTTTCCCCTTCCATTGATTTGATTGACGTACGAGGTTCGCACTGACTACTTACAGCACCCACCGCCTGCCACCGCTGTTGCGCCGTATCCTGCGTCCGTTACTGGACCCGTATCGGCGCTACCGTCACGCCCGACTGATCCATTCCGTGCGGGTGGCCTTGGGGTTGCTGGCGACGATTCTGCTGACCACCGGCATCAACCTGCCCCACGGCGAATGGGCGTCAGTGACCATGCTGGTGGTGATCGGCGGTTTGCAGCACCACGGCAACATCGGCAAAAAAGCCGCCGAGCGCGCCATTGGCACCCTGATCGGCGCGGGAGTCGGATTGGCCTTGGTGGCGCAGCACGCCTGGCTGGGCATGCCGTGGCTGACCTACTTTTCCATGGCTGTGGTCTGTGGGTTCTTCTCTTATCACGCGATCGGCAAGGGCGGCTACACCGCCCTGCTCTCCGCCATCACGGTGTTCATCGTCGCCGGGCATGGCGACAACCCGATCACCGATGGTCTGTGGCGCGGCGTCGACATCCTGATCGGCATCGCCCTCGCCCTGGCGTTTTCCTTCGCCCTGCCGCTGTACGCGGTCTACTCGTGGCGTTACAACCTCGCCGATGCCTTGCGCGATTGCGCCACGGTATACGGGCGCATCATCAACGGTGAAGCGGTCAGCGCCGACGAGCATGTGCGGCTGATGAGCAAAGTCGGCGCGGTGATGGTGCAATTGCGCTCGCTGATGCCGTCGGTGTCCAAGGAAGTGAAAATCTCCATGACCGAGCTCGACGCGATTCAGCGCAACCTGCGCATGTGCATCAGTACGCTGGAAATTCTCGGCAATATCCGTCCCAATGCCAGCGACCCGCAGGCCACAGCCCATTTGCAAACGGCGCTGAAGGCCGAACACCGGCAGATTCGCGTGCAACTGATCGGGATGGCTCGCGCCTTGAAAACCGGGGCCTCGCAACGGCTGGAGCGGCCGATGGAGCTGCCAGCAGCGGACCTTGATGCGCCAGTCGCCAATACGCTCGACGGCTACCGGATGCTGACCCGGCAACTGGCGGCCAATATCAGCGAGATGCGCCAGCGCTTGGCAGCAACCGCACCGCGCTGGAACATCTGATCCTTATTGTGCCGCCAGCCGCCGGGCTTTCCAGCCCCAACCTTGTTGCATGCCGGCGGCGGCCAGCAGGATCGCCGCCACGCCGATCCACTGCAGCAATTCGAGGCGATGGCCGAAGGCGAACCAGTCAACGAAAATTGCCGCGATCGGATATATAAAGGACAGCGCGCCGGTCAATGCCGTCGGCAATTTTTGAATCGCGCCGTACAGCAAGACGTACATCAGACCGGTGTGCACGATCCCGAGAGTCAGCAGACTGGCCCAGGCATCGACGCCTTGCGGCAACGCATCGAAATGCGCAAAAGGCGCGAGCAACAACACCCCGGTGCAGACTTGAATCAGCGCGATCAGATGTGGCGGCGTGCCGGTCAGGCGCTTGATGATCAGTGCCGCGATCGCATACAGAAACGCCGCGCCCAACGCCAGGGCAATTCCCATCAAGTAATCGTTACCCTCCTCGCCTTGCGTGCCATGGGCGCTGACGATCGCCAGCATGCCCATGAACGAAATCGCCAGCCAGAACAGCTTCTGCAGGGTAATTTTCTCGCCGAGGAACAACGCCGCCAGGCCGACCAGCATGAATGGCTGCACGTTATAGACTGCGGTGCCGATGGCAATCGAGGCGCGGGAATAGGATGCGAACAGCAGCACCCAATTGCCGACAATCGCCATGCCACTGAGCACCGCCAGCAGAAACGTTGTGCGAGTCAGCATTCCCGGACGCAGGAAGCCAAAAGCGGCGCAGACCAAGAGCAAGGTGCCGGCGCCGAACACGCAGCGCCAGAACACCACGTCGAGCACCGGTTGCCCGGACACCAGCACAAACCAGCCGATCGTCCCGGATATCAGCATGGCGGCGGTCATTTCCAGCGAGCCGCGGCGGATTGCGTTGTCCATCATCTTCTCCTGAGGCTGTGAGCGAAGCATGGCAAAAGTATGCCAAGCGCACCTCGCGCTGCTCCAGCGCATAAAGCAGGCTAAACTTGGTTTTTGCCTTTTTTATCGAGGGTGATTTGCGTCCTTTGCCTAATCCGGAGTTTGAATGTGACTGACGATATCGATCAGATCCTTATCAGCGCGCTGATGGAAGACTCGCGGCGCTCGCTCAAAGCGCTGGCGCAGATCAGCGGCCTGTCATCGCCTAGCGTGGCAGAGCGGTTGCGGCGCCTGGAAGAGCGCGGCGTACTCAAGGGCTACACGGTGGAGATCGATCCGAAATGCTTCGGCTATCAGTTGCAGGCGATCGTCCGTGTGCGGCCGCTGCCAGGGCAATTGCAGGAGGTTGAGCGGCAGATCATGTCGATTCCGGAGTTCACCGAGTGCGACAAGGTCACCGGTGACGACTGTTTTATCGCCCGCCTGCACGTGCGCTCCATGGAGCAGCTCGATACCCTGCTAGACCGACTGAATACGTTGGCCGAAACCAACACCGCGATCGTCAAGAAGACCCCGGTCAAGCGACGCCTGCCACCGATGGCGTAGGTGTCTTTTACCAGTGATCAGGGTAGATTGGGTTTTTTCGCGGCTAAGGAATGGCGCTATGAAAATTCAGGCAATACTGCTGGCGGCCCTGCTGCTCGGCGGTTGTGGCACGATTCAAACGGTGGCGCGCGACGACCAGGCTGCCATTGACGGGCTCAAGCAGCAGAAAAGCTATTGCGGCGCGGTACCGAGAATCTACAGCGGCCTCGCTTATGACTTCTGCACGCTGAACGCTCCGCTGGCCTCAGGCATCGATCCCGATGATCACCGCAACGCGGCCATTCCGGTGGTGCTGGTGGACGCCGTGGTGTCCGGCGCCCTAGATACCTTGCTGCTGCCCTACACGATCTACCGTCAGCAAGTGGACGGCAGCATCGTCATCAACTGAGCAGACACCTTTGTCCAGACGATAAAAAACCCGCCGAAGCGGGTTTTTTATTGCAGCCATTACGATCAGTCGTCGCGGCTCATGATGCCGAACAGTTGCAGCAGGCTGACGAACAGGTTGTAGATCGATACATACAGGCTGATGGTCGCCATGATGTAGTTGCGCTCGCCGCCGTGGATGATCGCGCTGGTCTGGAACAGAATGCAGACCGACGAGAACAGCACGAAGCCGGCGCTGATCGCCAGTTGCAGGCCGCTGATCTGGAAGAAGAAGCTCGCCAGCGTAGCGCCCAGCAGGACAAAGAAACCAGCGGTGATGAAACCACCGAGGAAGCTCATGTCTTTGCGGGTGATCAGCACGTAGGCCGACAGGCCACCGAACACCAGTGCGGTCATGGCGAAAGCCGAGCTGACCACTTCAGCGCCGCCCTGCATGCCCAGGTAGCGGTTGAGGATCGGGCCGAGCAGGAAACCCATGAAACCGGTCAACGCGAAGGCGGATACCAGGCCCCAGGCGGAATCACGGAGTTTGTTGGTGAGGAAGAACAGCCCGTAGAAGCCGATCAGCACCACGAAAATGTTCGGGTAGCCGACACGCATCTGCTGGGCTACGAAGGCCATCACGCCGCTGAATGCGAGGGTCAGAGCCAAGAGACCATAAGTGTTGCGCAGGACGCGGCTAACCTCTAGCTGCTCAGCCTGCACGCTGTTATTAACTGCGTAATCCTGTTCGCGCATGGCGACACTCCTGTTGGTTTGAAACGTTCAGTCGCAAAGATCATAACAGACGCTCTGTAACAAGCCATGCAGAGAGTTTGACAGTGTGTTTCATTCAGGTATTATGGCGCCCGCAACGCAAACGGAGGTGTGGCCGAGTGGTTTAAGGCAACGGTCTTGAAAACCGTCGACTGTAACAGGTCCATGAGTTCGAATCCCATCGCCTCCGCCATCTTATGTACGACAAAGCCCTGATTATTCAGGGCTTTGTCGTTTCTGCGAGACATGTTTTGCGCAGCAGCGTTTGCGCATCTGTTGAGTCATTTCTCAGCAGTGCCTCGTACACCTGAGGCGCTGCTGTCCAGATAGCCAATGCGTACTCGCTCAGCCAAGCGACTCAAAGACAGCCTCCGCACGCTGTTGCACCGGCGCCTGAGGTCTGCGCATTTGCTGCCAGGCGAGCTGCGCCTGGACCTTGGCCACCGAATCGAGCACTTTCTGCGCCCAGCGATCATCCTCGGGATGCACCACGACCACCCGGAAGCCATGATCCTTGCCTTCAATCTGCACGCCCTCCGAATCATCGACATGCAAGTCGATATCGAACGCTGGCGGATACTTGGAAGGCGCGTTCGACATCCCGTGCGCCGTCAGGGCACGGTTGTGCAGTACGCTGTTGACCACGCCGTCGACGCGGATACCGTACAGCGCCAACCAACGCCTGATATAGGACGGCGTGCGCCCGGATGAGGTGTAGACCCAGACACTGCAATCCTGGCGGCGCAGCTCTCGGATTAGCGATCGTGTGCCCATCCGCAACGGTTCACCCAACCAGCGATGAATACAGGCCGGTAGTCGACTGTTCTCGACTGCGCAGTGATGAAGCTGGCAGGCGAGCGTGTCATCGATATCGAACGAAATCCGTATGCGCTGACGTTCGAACAACTGCGGCAAAGCGCAGCGGACAGCCTGCCCTGCCCGGCTGCCGAAGGTTCTCAATCTGGCAAATGCTGGAGCCCAGCTCATTAATTACTACCCTGCGAGAGAGGCAAAGGCTTGCCTTTGAGAAAGAACTTCATTGGATCAGGCGCCTGTTCTTCCAGGAATGCTGCATATTTTTTCTTGATCTTGGGCAATTCGTACAACGCCTTGACGCCATGCTTGGCGGAGTTGCGGATGACCGAAGACGGGTTGAAATAGCCCTCGGCATTTTCCAGGGTCAACACGAATGGAGGCAGCCCCGCCCGCATGAGCAGGTAGCTGACTATCAGCGAGCCACTGCGGTTGTTGCCTTCGATAAACAGCTGCGGCTTGCTCAGAATGCGCACATAGACACCCGCCGCACGCTTCCAGACTGACTCACTGCGGTATGCGCAATACCAGTTGTACAAGTCCTTGATGCCGCCCTCAACATTGTTGAAGAAGTGCGCCTCGGTAGCTGCCAGATGCTGGGCGTATTCGAGCCGGCGTGCCGGATCCCGGCCACACAGCACCGTGGCGTTGATCTCCAGCATCAGGTTCAGTTGCTGCAGATCGAACAGGTCGACGCCGCGGGCAACATATTCGTCAACCAACGCATAGCCTTCAAGCACATTGTTCAGGACTTCGTCAGTGAACGGGTCTCGGGGCTCGGTGAAGTGCCGGCTGAGCTCGGCGAAACGACTCTGCACATTACGCAGTGCGCGTTCAATCGCAGGCAAATCAAGGCGATGCGTGGCAGGCATTGGAGCTCCTTGGAAACGCTTGGTAAATGTCCACCGATGCCCGCCAAATCCATTTGGCTTGTGCAGGTAGGCGGCCGTGACCGGTGCTGTGACTTAGCTGAACTTGCCGCTGATGTAATCGCCGGTCATCTGTTCACGCGGGTTGTCGAAGATCTGCGCGGTCGGGCCCATCTCGACCAGATAACCGGTGCGTGTGCCCTGGGAAATATCCACCGAGAAAAACGCCGTGGTGTCAGCAACACGGATGGCTTGCTGCATGTTGTGAGTCACCAGTGCGATGGTGTAGTCCTTCTTCAACTCGACCATCAATTCTTCAACGCGTCGGGTGGCGATCGGGTCCAGTGCCGAACAAGGCTCATCCAGCAGCAGGACTTCCGGCTCAGTGGCGATCGCCCGGGCGATACACAGGCGTTGTTGCTGGCCACCGGAGAGCGACAGGCCGCTGACCTTGAGCTTGTCCTTGACTTCGTCCCACAGCGCGGCGCCTTGCAGCGCATGCTTGACGCGGTCACCGATATCGCCTTTGTAGCGATTGAGGCGAAGGCCAAACGCGACGTTGTCGAAGATGCTCATCGAGAACGGGTTAGGCTGTTGAAACACCATGCCGATGTAGCGGCGCACGACCACCGGATCGACGCCCTTGCCGTAGACGTCCTGCCCGAGGAAATGCACATGGCCCTCGAAACGAAAGCCCTTCACCAGATCGTTCATCCGGTTGAGGCTGCGCAGCACGGTGCTTTTGCCGCAGCCTGAGGGACCGATGAATCCGGTGATCTTGTTTTTCTCGATGGGCACGTGGCTGTCACGTACTGCCATGAAGTTGCCGTAGAAAATCTTGTCCAGTTTGCAGTCCATGACTACAGGCGCCTGGGTGACAAAAGGAGCGGCAATTTGCGCAGTGGATACGTTCAAAATCAGATGCTCCCGTTCTTAATACTTGGGCTTGCCGAAGATCCGGCTGATGATGTTCACGAACAGCACGATCATCACCAGCACCAACGAGGCCGCCCATGCGAGCTCGAGCTGGTTATCGAAAGGCATGCCGGAGAAGTTGTAGATCAGCACCGCCAATGAGGCAGTCGGATTCATGACATCGAGATTGCCCTGGTGGTAGATCCAGTAGTTGCTGAACAGCGCGGTAAACAACAAGGGGGCCGTCTCGCCTGCGGCACGCGCCACGGCGAGCATCACGCCAGTCAGGATCGCCGGCATGCCGGTCGGCAAGATGATCTTCCAGATGACCTGCGAGCGAGTGCAGCCCATGCCATAAGCAGCATCTTTCATGATCTTGGGCACCATCCGCATCGATTCTTCTGCGGTCAGCACCACGATAGGCAGCATCAGGACGGCGAGCGCCACGCCACCTGCCGGTGCCGAATACGTGCCGGTGGTCATCACTACCAAGGCGTAGGCAAATACACCTGCCAGGATTGATGGCAGGCCCGTAAGCATCTTGGCGGCAAAACGTGCGGCGTTCCCCAGCTTGCTGTCCGGCCCCAGCTCAGCCAGAAAAATGGCCGCCATGATCCCGACCGGCACCGCGATCGCTGCCGCGATACCGACCATCACAAAGGTACCCGCCATCGCATTGCCGAAACCGCCACCCATCTCGAAGCCGGTCGGCGGCAGTTCGGTGAAGACTTCCAGGTTCAGACGCGCGCCACCGCGGGTGATCAGCATGTACAGCACGGAAATCAGCGGTACGCTGGCCAGCAAAGCACCTGCCCAGACCAGGGTGGTCAGGATCAGGCTGCGCAGCGCGCGGCCTTCGAACCTGCGTTGCAAGCTGGGCATCGCACCGGTTGGCGCAGTCAGGTCTGTTGCTGCGGTCAAATCAGTCATCACTTGTTACCCCGTTGGGCGTACATCATGATCATCGAGCCGAAAATGTTCACGATCAGCGTAATCAACATCAGCACCAGCGCGGCATACATCAACACCTCGATCTCGTTCGGTCCGGCTTCGGGGAAGTTCAGCGCCAGCAGAGCGGCAAGCGTGTTGGCCGGTGCAAACAGCGAGAGGGAAATGTTGTTGGCATTGCCGACCAGCATGGCCAGCGCCATCGTTTCACCCAACGCGCGCCCCAGGCCCAGCACCAGAGAGCCGAAAATGCCGGTGGCGGCCGAAGGCACCATCACTTTGAGAATCGCTTCCCAATGGGTAGTGCCCATGCCGTACGCGGCCTGTTTGGTTTTCATCGGCACAGCCGTCAGCGCGTCCTGCGAAACGGCGGCAATGGTCGGCAGAATCATGATCGCGAGCACCAGCGCTGCGGGCAGCAGGCCCGGACCGCTCAGGGACGTGCCGAAAAAAGGTATCCAGCCCAGTTCGCTGTTCAACCAGGTCGTCAGCGGCCGAATCGCCGGGATCACCACATAGATCCCCCACAGGCCATAGACCACGCTGGGAATGGCCGCGAGCAGTTCGACGATGGTGCGAAACAGCGCAGCGAGCTTGGTTGGCAGGAAATCCTGGGTCAGGAAAATCGCCATGCTCACGCCAAAGACACCGGCGATCAGCAACGCGATGAAGGCGCTGTAAAGCGTGCCCCAGATGGCCGGCAGGATGCCGTATTTGCCTTGGTTGACGTCCCATACGCTGCCCAGAAGCACATCGAAGCCGTGCTTCTCCATACCGGGAAGTGCCTTGCGTCCGACTTCGAACACCAGTGCAAATACCAGCGCCAGAATCAGTACCACACCGATGCGCGCCAGCGCGCGGAAGGTGCGATCAACCAGGAAATCCTTCGTCGAGGGTGGCTGGCAGGCAGAGTCGGGATTAACCGGTACGACAAAAGGTTTGTTCATGGGCTAAGTCCGGAACAGGGGGAAAACTCTCCCGGCGTGGCGCAGACGCACACGCCGAGAGAGACCTCACGGCGTTACTGAATGTTGGCGGACGCTTTGCGAACCTGTTCGACGACCGATTGCGGCAACGGGATGTAACCCATCGAATCGGCAATCTTCTGCCCCTCGGTCAGGCTGTATTCGACCATTTCACGCATGGCCTTGGCCTTGGCCGGGTTGCCATTGTCCTTGCGGAAAATCATCCAGGTATAAGAGGTGATCGGATAGGACTTGGCACCGTCCGGATCAGGCAGCCAGGCCACCAGGTTTTCCGGCATCTTCACCGCCGCCAAGGCCTCGGCACCGCTTTCGGCGTTTGGCACGACGTAATTGCCAGCCTTGTTCTGCAACTGCGCGAAGTCGACCTTGGCCAGCTTGGCGAAGCCATATTCGATGTAACCAATCGCACCAGGGGTCTGGCGTACGGTAGCGGTTACGCCATCGTTTTTTGGCGATTTGATGAACTTGTCACTGGCCGGCCAGTTGACGGTATTGCCCTCACCCAACGCCTGCTTGAACTCGGCGTTGACGGTTGCCAGGTGCTTAGTGAATACCGCGGTCGTACCGCTGGAATCTGCACGCACGACAACGGTGATCGGCGTATCGGAGAGTTTCAGGTCCGGGTTGGCCGCGACGATCTGCGGATCGTTCCAGCGCGTGATCTTGCCCAGGAAAATGTTGGAATAGACGTCGCGTGGCAGCTTCAGACCCTTGGGATTGCCCGGCAGGTTGTAGGCCAGCACGATTTCCCCGGCAGTCATCGGCAGCAACTGCACGCCTTCGGCGACCTTGGCGATATCTTCGTCTTTCATTGCCGAGTCACTGGCAGCGAAATCCACGGTTTTGTTCAAGAAGTCCTGTACGCCCGCGCCACTGCCCTTGGATTGGTAATCGACAGTGACGCCATCGGATTTCTTGCTGAAATCCTTGAACCAGGTCAGATAGATCGGCGCCGGGAAACTTGCTCCGGACCCCGTCAGGCGAACATTTTCTGCTGCAAAGGAGGCCGAGGTGGCACAAAGAGATACCGCAATGGCGAGCGCAGCAGACTTCATCAAACTTTTCATTAAATGACACCTAGTGATTACGGGCTCCCGAACTCTGCAGCAGTTTTGTGACGATTTCATGAAAGCAAAGTGGCAAGCGTTACCCTCATGGTCCGCAGCAGCGCCTATGGATGTAATCGGCTTCCGGGTTTCGAAAAATCGAATCTTCCCGTGCCGGGCTTGTCACTACCCCCTGATCCCGAGCAGTCACGTGCCAGGTTCACATTGCAAAAACGCTACTTTTCCCCAGCCTTTATGGCCCTCAACCGGAAATGGCGTTAGCATTTCAGTAATTCGGCTGAACAAGCCTGTTTATTCAGATCAGGGTCGCATTGTGGAAAAGCTAAAACGCCTTCAAAGCGGGATCGAAGGGCTCGACGCGCTGCTTCAGGGGGGCTTTGTCGCCGGCGCTTCATACATCATTCAAGGGCGCCCGGGCTCCGGCAAGACCATCCTTGCCAACCAGCTAGGGTTTCACCATGCCCGCAACGGCGGCCGTGTGCTGGTCGCCACGTTGCTGGCCGAGTCCCACGACCGCCTGTTCCAGTTCCTGTCGACCATGAGTTTTTTCGACGCTTCGCGAGTCGGCGCGGAAATTCAGTTTGTCAGCGCATTCGATACGCTGGAAAACGAAGGCCTCGATGAAGTCGTGAAGCTGCTGCGACGTGAAATCACTCGGCAGAAGGCGACCGTCATGGTCGTCGATGGCCTGCTTAATGCACGCTCCAAAGCCGACTCGCCGATCGACACGAAAAAATTCATTTCCGAACTGCAAGGCCATGCCGCATTTGCCGGTTGCACCGTGCTGTTCCTGACCAGCTCGCGCCTGGACGACGGCAGCCCCGAGCACACGATGGTCGACGGCGTCATCGAAATGGGTGAAGAGCTGTTCGGTACCCGTTCGGTGCGCCGCATTCATTTGCGCAAGACTCGCGGCAGCGGCGCGTTGACCGGTCTTCACGAGTGCGAGATCACCGATAACGGCCTGGTCGTCTACCCGCGCCTCGAAAGTCTCTACAAGCGCCCTTCCGCCCCTGACAGCGCGGACATGACGCGCATCCCAAGCGGCATTGCGTCGCTCGACAAGATCTTCGGTGGCGGCTTGCACAGCTCCAGCGTCACGCTGGTCATGGGGCCTTCCGGCATCGGCAAGACCACGCTGGGTCTGAAGTTTCTCGCGCAATCTACGGCCGAAGCGCCTGGCCTGCATTTCGGTTTCTATGAAAGCCCGCAGCGGCTGCGGCTGAAAGGCCGTTCGCTGGGCATCGATATCGAACAAATGGAACACGGCGGTGCGCTGAGCATTGCCTGGCAGCCAACTACCGAAGGCTTGCTGGACGGACTCGGCGCACGCCTGCTGAGCCTGGTCGATGAAAAAGGCATCAAGCGCCTGTTCATCGATAGCCTCAGCGGCATGACTCGGGTTTCAACCACTCCGGAACGCATCACCGACTTTTTCAGCGCGCTGATGAATGAGCTGCGGTCCAGAGGCGTGACGGTCTTTGCCTCTTGGGAAATGCGCGATTTGTTCGGCTCCGAGGTCAGCGCACCGAACTCTGACCTGTCCAGTATTGTCGACAACCTGATCCTCATGCGTTTCTTTGAAAATCACGCTGAACTTCGCAGGACGCTTTCCATTCTTAAGGTACGCGATAGCTCCTACAACCCGTCGCGGTTCGAGGTGGTTGTACGCGATCAAGATGTGTTCCTGGAAAAGGCTTTGAAAAATGAACCTTCAGTCGCAGCTGAGTCATTGCCTGGTTCAATTTCGTAAGTCTTCAAGCGGGTTGAAATAACATGACCACCATTCTGGTAGTCGACGACGAGTATCTGATTGCTGACATTCTTGGCTTTGCGCTTGAGGATGAGGGCTTCATGACCGTGACCGCGAGCAACGGCAAGAAAGCGCTCGAGGTGCTGGAAAGAGAACGCCCGGCGCTGGTTATTACCGACTTCATGATGCCAGTCATGGACGGCCTCGAATTCGCCGAAGCCGTGCGTGCCCAGCCGTCCGTCAAACACTTGCCGATCATTCTCATGAGTGGCGCGCAAGCGCACATCGGCATGCAGCGCTCCGATCTGTTTGATGTGGTAGTGCCCAAGCCGTTTGATATTGCGGTGATTGTGGCTGAGGTGAAGAGGCTGTTGGGCTCATAGATACTCGACGACAAAGGCAATTTCGGCATTGGCATCGCCCGCTCGCATTTGCGCATTGGAAGGCTCGATGCGCACGAAGCGGGCTTGCAAGGAAACGGATGCATTACCGCCGCTCGATGTTGGCGCTTTCATTATGTAATTCTGGTTCAGCTTGAGTATCGTCCTGTCACTGAAGCGCATTTGCAATGCCAGCCCTTTGGCAGTGGAATTACTGTTGAGGTGTACCACGCCGGTATCAGCGCTCCATGCAGGGCTGCCCGCAGTGGGCGAAAAGGAGTACCTGAAGTTATTGATTCCGGGAGGACAGTTTTTCATATCAAGAAAGAAATATTTCTCCTTGGCATAGTCACCGTTCTGCAAAAAATCGCTCATGGTGTAGCTGCCCATATCCACTTTCACATCAGGTGTTTCACAAGACTGCGAGACGATCCGCGTTCCATTTGTATTCATTGCCAGAGGCTCGATTTCTGCAGCGACGAAGGTCCCAAGTTGGCCTGAGGGTATCGTCGCACTGCCGGAAATAGTTCCCGTCTTTACAAAACGCAAGATGTGCTCAGAACCATTCCAACCCCAACCGCCAGCAGTGTCGGTAGTTCCTGGAAAGCCTTTCCACGCTTTCCCCGATGGCGGTCGGACCCATTGCCAGCCGATTCCGGTATTTCCGATAGGAAAAATCTCCGCGCCCGGCTGAGTAACGCCGACAGTATTGCGTACACCTTCGTTGTGTACCGCAGAGCACCTGAATGAGCTGGGTATGGCGCCCAGGGTCACGATCGGGCTTTCATAGATAACCGTGCCGTTGGGCGTGTCACGAGGCACCGAGATCGTGGCTGGAAGAACCACCCTGACACTGCCCTTGGAATGGTCGGGATAAAATTCGCAAACTGCAGCCATTGCGTTAAATGGCAGTAAATACAAAAAACCGACAATTAAAACATGGGAAAACTTCATAGCAATCTCTCTGAACTCGCCGTGTTTGCAAACATTTGAATGGCGGACGATTGCGTGAACTATCAGCAGTAAACGCCACCAAAGCGGCAGCAGACGATAATGAAAAAAAGGAGCTTGAGCAAAAAGTTTATTTATTCGCAAACAAGACAATTCTCATGGACCCACAAGAAACTTTAGATAGTCGGTTTAAACAAGAAGCCTTCTGCGAATTCGTTAACAAATGTTAGCCGTTATCGACATACGCAAATAGAGCACAATTTAAGACTCGTCTTAAAGGCCCAGCGAATCGAGGTTATTACACTGTCTACTCTTGATAGGAGAAACGATTCCGTGAGAGCCCTCGATACCCTCAATAGCTCAAAACCCCAGAGCAACGCCGCCATCTACTGCCTGACCATTCTTGCGCTGGCACTGATCGCCATGACTGTGGTCGCCGGCTACCAACTCAATGAACTGTTTCCACTGAAGGCTGTGGTGCAACAACAGGAGGTCCAACTCACCCAGCGCGCCGATGCAATCCAGTCGATGAGCGCAGAACTGAAGCGCCTGGCGGAACAGAAACAGGTTTTGGAAGCCGACCTGCTTAGCGCAAAGGAACAGGCGAAGGCCGCTGAGCACGCAAAAACCGAACTCGAAAACAATCGACAGGCAGCCCTGACCAGCGCGGCGTTAGAGGATGAAGATTCACTGTGCGCGATCATCGAGCAAAACATCCGACTTGTTGCGGACCAACTCAATCGCGACGATTTCTTCCGCCTGCGTGATGAGCGCGAAGCTGAAGCCGAAGCGGTACTTGAAAGCTATGAAAAACAACTCGCCAGCTGCATTGAGCAGTTGACAGCACAAACCGCATCGCCAGCACAAACTGACTCTGCACCCCATGCGCAAGACTTTGCTGCGCCGATCGAGCGCTGATCAAAAAGCCCTGGTAGCCAGGGCTTTACGTTTACTGATTAAAGTTTGAATTCCTTGGTCAATTTGTTCAGCGACGCCGCCAATTGCGACAGCTCCGCCGATGCGACTGCGGTCTGTTTCGATCCCTCTGCGGTTTCACACGAAAGGTCGCGAATGCTGATCAGGCTGCGATCCACTTCACGCGCAACCTGAGCCTGCTCTTCTGCAGCGGTTGCCATCAGCAGGTTTCGCTCGTTGATGAGATTCAGCGAGCCAGTGATGTCGGTCAGCACTTCGCCGGCGATATTGGCCATTTCGAGCGTTCTCTCGGCCTGAGCGCGGGTGTGGCTCATGGAGGAAACTGCGCGGCTGGTGCCCGACTGAATGGAGCTGACCATGGACTCGATGTCCTCGGTCGACTTCTGAGTACGCTGCGCCAGCCCTCTCACCTCATCGGCAACCACGGCAAAACCGCGACCCGCCTCCCCCGCCCGCGCCGCTTCGATCGCTGCGTTCAAGGCAAGCAGATTGGTTTGTTCGGCAACCTCTCGGATAACGTCCAGCACGCTGCTGATATCGCTCGCCATGGTCGATAGCGCCTGCACCTCAGCCGAGGTGCTGTGCACGCTGGACACCATCAGGTTGATTGCGGCTACCGTGTCGCTGACCTGACTTCGACCGGCAATGGCTGCCGCGCTTGATTCCGACGTCAGCTGCGAGGTCGATGCGGCGTTGTCTGCAACCTGCTCCACCGCTGCACTCATTTCAGTGACGGCGGTGGCGGCCATTTCGATTTCATGGCTCTGACGTTGAGTGATACGCGAGATATCTTCAGTGACGCCGTGCATGACCTCCGAGGTCTCGGCCAACTGCGTGGACGAATCACGGATCATGATCAAGGCATCTCGCAGACTGGTTTGCATCGCCGCCAATGACGACAGCATTTGCGCCGCCTCATCGGAGCCATCCAGCGCAATGGTTTCGCTCAAATCATTGGCGGCGATGCATTCGGCCACCCTTAGCGAGCCTGCAATGGGTACCGTCAGGCTGCGGGTATACAACACGGCCAGGGCCAACGAAGCACCGATCGCGATAAGAATGAACACACTGACGATCAACAGCGTGTGCTCATAGACATTGTCGGCCTGCTTGCCCGCCTCATAAGCTTCTATCTCGTTGAGAGCAATCAATTTCTTGAGCGCGACCTGTACGCCATCCGACGCCGCACGCATCTGATTCCTGGACAGCGCAATGGCCGCTTCAAGCTGCCCGTTCGCCACTGTTTCAAGGTATTGATCCTGCGCCTGATCGTTGACCTTCTGTGCTTTGGCAAACTCCTCGAACGCCTCGCGCCCGGCGTCAGTCGCCAGCAGGTCAATGAGCGCACGCTGATGATTTTTGATCATCTGACGCGACTGCTGGATGTCAATCAGGGCCTGCGCTTTGCGCTCACTCGTTTCAATGGGATTGCGCAAGCGAGCGTTGTTGCCCTTGATTTCGACGAACTCTCGATCGAGTTGGCCGAGCAGCTTGATACTCGGCACGATCGTCGTCTCGACGTACGTTTCTGCCTTGTTGAGCAAGTCGACTTGCTGCAGAGCGATCAATCCGATCGCGATAATCATGAGACAGAACAAGCCGAAACACAGCGCCGAACGCGGCGCGAGATTGAGTTTACGAAGCAGCATGATGCCTTACCTTAGAGTGTATTCAAGACAATGGGGTAAACGAGTGGGCAGCAGAGCGGCGCTGCGGTATAGCGCCTCGGCGCATACCTGGATCAACGCGGGAAGGTGCGGTAGCTAGCGGTTGGCGCACGGAGAGAGTGTGGAGTTGGTCGAGGCCGGCTCCGCAATTTCCTTGAGCGCCGGATCGGCCAGCATCAGAAAATCTGCCAGTCGCGGCAGATTGATTTTCGAGACCAGGCGCATCCAGCGTTGCGGATGCGGGTTGAAGAAGGTCTTCGACCACTGGTGATCATCGTTAGGATTGAAAATCAGCAGATGACGAATCAGCGGGTTTTCCCCGAAAAAGTCGAGCGGATCCATCGCCATTTCGCTGAGCAACTCAGCATTGACGACGACCAGGCTCAACCGTTGAGGGCAGTAATACGTCAGTATTTTCAGGTCACGATAAGTGCAAACGTTCAAGACGCTGAGACAGCCCAGCTTATTGAACTGCTGTTCGATCGACTGGCCTCTTCGCACGTCGCTGTCGGCGATCAGGATCCGCAAGGATCGACTGCGGTTATTTTCAAGAAACATCGGACACCTTTGGCAGCTCCATTCTTCCTTTCAAGAAAATAACCAAGGGCCAACCTGCCTGATATGAGACTTGTCTCAAAAATGAACGCAGGGATAGATGATAAAAAGCCACACCTTGACGACAGCCCACGCGATCGGCGCATGGTCTGGCTCAGAAAGTGTTGAAGGAGGGATTTTGCAACGCAGGGGAGTCGCGACAAGCCAGAAGCGCGGGACGATTCTGTGCGAACCAGACAATTCTCATTATTAACGCCCCTCTTTGTCAGTAACCTTGAAACAAGGGGCGCAGGCTCATTCTTTCCAAGCCATCAAGGCAGCGTCATCGTCACTACGTAATTACCGCTCGTTATCTGGTGACCCTTGTTGTCCGTGAGCAGCAAGCGCTGGTCGTAATAATCGTCCTGCTCATGAGTATCGGCAATCACCTTCACAAACACCTGCTGGCGCGACTCACCTCGCCCTGCCGCACTGACGTTGTTCACGGTAAAAATCTGCCCGGTGCTTGCCTGGGGGCAATCAAGCAACTCGACAGAAGAATGGCTGGCGCCACTGGCAATGCAACTTGCCTCGACAATTCGACCGCTGAAGCGAATCACTCCGCTGACCGGCGCAGACTGGGCTGCGCTGACGGTGTCAAAACCGAGCAGGCAAAGGCAGGCAATCAATAAAGGACGTCGAATGATCATCGCGAAACTCCATGGTTATTAACCAAGGTATCGCCCGCTGCAAAATGATCTTTAACGTCAGCTTCAATGCAAGGCCAGTCGGATGGTCATGAGCCGATACGTTTACAGCTCGATCCGTTTGATTTTCTTGATCAGATCAGCCTGTGCATGCTCCAGCTTCAATGCACTGCGATTGAGGTCCAGCGGATCGATAACAGGCGCCTCGCACTCGGCTTCAAGCTCGTTACACGCCTCAATGACCTGATGCTCGGCAACAATGCGCGCCGCCCCCTTGATGCGGTGCGCCAGGTCAGCCAACAGCCCGGGATCGCTTTCGGGTATTAGCGAATGCAACTCCTCCAGATCCTTTTCGCAACTCGACAGCGCCTCGCGCAGAAGTTCTTTCATCATGTCGAGATCGCCTCCGGTGAGCTCGTCAAGACGCTCGCGAATCGAACCCAGCTCCTTGATAGTCGCCGCAGGCGGGCTTTCAAATGGCTGGGTTTCAACAGTTTTTTCCCAGCCTGCAAGCATGATCGACAAGGTGCCGAGACTGATCGGTTTGAACAGACAATCATCCATCCCGGCCTCCCGGCATTTCACTTTTTCTTCCGGCTGCGCGTTGGCCGTGAAGCCCAGTACGATGCACGGCGATCCACCACTTTCGCGTTCGTCCTGGCGAATGGTGCGGGCCAGCTCATAGCCGTTCATGACCGGCATGTTGCAGTCCGTGATCACAATGTCGAACGGCTCCGAGCGCCACAGCGCCAATGCCTGGGCACCGTCGGCGGCATCACGCACCGCCTGGCCAAGGAAACTCAGCTGCTGCGTCAACAGCAGGCGGTTGGCGCTCTGGTCATCGACTACGAGAATCCTGAGTGTCGGTACCGGTTTGTCCTGAACAACCGAAACAGGCAGCACTTTGCCGCCAAGCGGGCTGAGAATATTGAAGAACAGCGACACTTCCAGGCAGGTGCCTTTGCCAAGCGTACTGGTAATGTTCAGCCGCCCGCCCATCAATTCGCACAATGAACGGGAGATCGCCAGTCCCAGACCGGTGCCGCCTCTGCTGGAGGGACCATGGTTGGCTTGGGAAAACGGCTGGAACAGATTCTGCAGATCGGCGCTGGAAATGCCGATGCCGGTGTCCTCGACCTTGAGGTCGACCTGTAAGCGTTCGTCAGCGAGACGTTGGCCGCGAATCGAGACGCTGACATGACCGGTGTCGGTAAACTTGATCGCGTTGCCCACCAGGTTCGAGAGCACCTGCTGGAAGCGCATCGGATCAACCAATACGTCACAGCCGACAGTGGCGTCGATGTCGAGCTTCAGCACCAGACTCTTCTGCCTGGCCAAGCCGTCGAACACCCGCGCCACGGATTCGACCAATTCGCGCAGGTTGGCACGTTTCGGCGAAAGGCTGACATGGCCCGATTCGATGCGTACCACATCGAGGATATCGCCGATCAGTTCCAGCAGACCTTTTGCCGAGTCGTATGCCACTTCAATCGCCGGCCGATCGAAGTGACCTTGCTCGGCACGCTTGAGGGTAAGTTCGAGCATGCCGATCACGGCGCTCATCGGCGTACGGATTTCGTGGCTCATGGTCGCCAGGAACGTGGTTTTGGCGCGGCTCGACTCGTCAGCCAGCTCTTTCGCCGAACGCAACTCCTCGATCAGTTCACGGCGTTCGCTGATATCGATCCAGCCGCAGATCACGCCTCTGACTTCACCCGCCGTGTCGTGATACGGCTGGATCCAGTGGTAAATGATCAGCCGCGTATCACCGACATGCAGCGTGCGATCCACCTCGTAAGGTTCGTCCTGCTCGATGACGCGCAGGTAGTCGTCGTGAAATTGCAACGCCTCCTGGCGATTGCGCTTGCCGCTTTCGAGCACGGTCTTGCCGATCACGTCCTTTTCCAGCAGGCCAAATGTTTGCAGATAATTATTATTGCAGGTGACAAGCCGACCTTCACGATCACGTACGTAGATGGGATGCGGCGTGCCGTTGATCAACGCGCCCATGAACTTCAACTGATCGCCCAGCAAGCGCTCTGCCCGGCTGCGTTCGCGGATCTGCCGGCGAATATAGAAATTCCACGCCAGCGATCCCAGGATAATCAGGAACGCGCCAGCGCTGATCTGGTAGATCAGCGCCTTGTAATCGCGCCACGACAACCCCGAAAACGCTGCAATGGGACGCCACCTGTTGAGGATTACGTCCAGCTCATCCGGCGGAATGCTCAGCAGCGCCTTGTTCAGAATGCTGACCAGTTCGGTATCGGCACGCCGCGCGGCGAAAGCGAGGAAGCCTTTGTTCATGCCGACGATGTTGGAGATACGCAAGCTGTCGCTGTAGATGTGGGCGATGTAGTAGCGCGCACTGTGCAACGTGGTAATCATCGCGTCCGCTCGACCGTCCTTCACGTCAGCCAAGGCGCCCAGAACTGTTTCGTTATCAACGATCTCGATGTCGGGGTAGTCCTTGAGCAGCTCACGCTCAGCCGAACTTTCGGGCACTGCGACGCGCTTGCCGCGCAGCTCCTGCAGGCTTGAAGGCGCGCCTGCGTCCTTGGTGGTGACGATCACAAAAGGGCTGGCAAGGAACGGATGAGTGAAACGCATGCCGACTTCCCGCGAGACCGTTGGTGTCAGCAGAGAAATATCCGCGCTGCCATCCAGCAGACGCGTGCTCAGACTGGAAAAGCTGTCGGTGCGCTCGACATTGATCTGCAAGCCGGTACGCCGCTGGATGAGCTCGAGCAGATCAGCGCCGATCCCGCCAAAGTTGCCGTCACCATCAAAGAATGCAAACGGTGCCTGATCGTCATTGATCACGAACCGCGCGACCGGATGCAGCTCAAGCCAACGTGCTTCGCCGGGTGTCAGGTCAATGCGTTTGGGCGTCAGCGCCCCGCCGCCGCCCGACCAGCGCTTGGTAATTTCGGCAATCTTCGCATCACCCAGCGACTCGAGGGTCGAATCGATCAGACGCAGCAATTGGTCGTTGCCCCGGCGCAAGGCAAAGCTGAAACCGCTGGTTTGGGTTTTGACGAAAGAGTGCAGCCGCACATAGTTGAAGTAGTTGAGGTTGATCAGGTAATTGCTCGACACCGTATCGCCGAGAAACAGGTCGACCTTGCCAAAAGCCAGCGCAGCCAGTGCCAACTCGTTCGATGGAAAAAGCACGAATTCGGCGTTGGGATATAACGCGTGTAATTGACTGGAAGGCAGGTAATCGTCGGCAACCGCAATGCGCAAACCGGCCAGATTGGCCGGCATCGGTCGTCGATCATCGCCGCGCATGAACATCGCCGGCACGTCTTCGACATAAGGTTTGCTGAGCGTGACGAGGCCATCGATCAATTCGAAACTGTTGGAACTGCCCAACATGTCAATGTCACCGCGCTCAAGTGCGGCCATGGCGTCACGCCGGTCAGGGTAAGCCTTGACGGTAATCTCAACATGCAGTGCCTGACCGATAATGCACGCGATATCGGCGGCAATCCCCTCATAGCGCGTACCGCTGGCGGTCATGACATAAGGCGGGAAATCCGGAAGCGCAGAACCCAATATCAGGCTGCGCTTTTGCCGCAGCCAACTCCAGTCTTCATTGGCCAGATCGACTTGCAGCTCCTTGCAGTCCGAGCGACCGAACACCTGCAAGGTGCGCGGCTCTGCTGCCAATAACACACCACTACTGAATACGAAAAGCACACTGATTAGCAAAACACCGCGCAACAGATGAAACATAAGCGTGTTATCCCTGGTTGTCGGCTGTCAGGCTGTGCTGCAACTTGAACAGCTCTGCGTCACCACGAATGCCAAGCTTTTTGAAAGCGGCCTGTTTTTGCCCACTGATGGTTTTGCGACTGCGCGAGAACTTCAAGGCAATCTGCGTCACCCCCATCCCCTCGAGACAACAGCGCAAGACTTCTTTCTCTTTAGGTGACAGCAGAGGATTACTGAGGAAATCGTCGCTGTGCGCCGCGCTCTCGTCTTTGGCACCGGCGGGCTCTTCGATCGATGCTGGCAACACGTCAAGCTCAAAGGCCATGGTTGGAGACAGGTACAACTGGCCGGACGCTGCACAGCGAATGGCAGTAATCAGGTCATCGACCGACTGTGACTTTCCGAAGAATCCACTGACGCCCGCCCCGACCGCCATGTTCACAACTGCCGGGCGCTCTTCTGAGGAAGAGACGAGGATGCGCATGCCCGGATATTGCTTGCGCAGCAGGCGGATCAGATTGAGCCCGTCCAGCTCCCCATCGTGCAGTTTGTAATCGAGTATCAGCAGGTCGATGTCGATTTCGCGCAATCCGGCGAGCAACTGCGCGCTGCTGCCATACACACCTACGACACTGAACTCGGCTTCGCGCGTCAGCCGCGACTTCATCGCCAGACGTATGAGCGAGTGATCATCAAGGATGGCAACGCGTAACGGATTCACGACTGACCAATGCATGAACAGCTCCATGATGAAGAGTGTTGGAGGACCATCAGCACTTGGCAACCGCAGCAAATCCCGGGCATCACCGAAGCATTCAGGTGCATCTGATTGATTTCTCGGCACATGATGAGTGTTTTAAAGGCGTGACGAAATAGGGCTTTGTCCCAAAAGTCAGAATGCCGCTTGCATCAACGATCGGACGTGCCTATTGCGCGGCGCCAGGACGACTTCTGGCCTTCGAAACGCCAGTCGACCAAATGCGCCCAATTCATCGGGCGAGCATAGAAGAAGCCCTGCCCCCACTGACAACCAAGCCGCGCCAGATGCTGAACCTGATCTGCGGTTTCAATACCCTCTGCCACCACGCGCATGTCCAATTCCCGCGCCAGGGCCAACGCCCCGTGGATGACCGCGCTGTAGCGCGCCTGATGGAAATTCTGCACGAAGCCGGCGTCGAGTTTGATTTCGTTGAACGGCATCTGGCACAGCCGCTCAAGCGAAGAATAGCCGACACCGAAATCATCGATTGCCAGACTGAAGCCGAGCATGCGCAGACGCACCATGTTTTCCATGCTGATCTCGGGCATCTGCAGCAGGCCGGTTTCCGTGAGCTCGAAAATGAGCCCAGCTGGCGAGGCGCCATGGATGCGCAACAGCGCCTTGATCCGGTCGACAAGATTCGGATTGGCCATCTGCGTCACGTCGAGATTGAACGCCAGCTTGAACGGCTTGCCGTGAGACTGGACGAAGCGCTGCAGACTCAAGCCTTGCGTGAGCAGGCTGAAAAACATCTCATCGAGCAGACCGCAACGCTCGATCGTCGGCAAGAACATGCCCGGAGAAAGCAAACCGCGGCTGGGACTCTGCCATCGCACCAGCACCTCGGCGCCATCCACTTCACCACTGCGCAGATGAAATTTGGGCTGGAAGTAGGCGCGAAATTCCTGACGGCGTATCGCTTCAAGCACTTCGTTCTCCGAAGGCTGATCGAGATGACTTTCCACCACTTTGGCATCGCCCGGAGTGTGCGGCCGATAACGCGCCAACAATGGCCCCAGCACATCGACCATCAGAGGCTTGCCGACACTGCCAAGCAATTCCAGCCCCTGCAACGTGACAATCCGGTCAACCGTGCGCAACAAGTCTTCAGGCAGTGAACTGCAGATGATCACTGCACGAATCAAACCGGCCTCTCTCGCCAGGCGCAAGAACGTCAAACCATCCATCCCGGCCATGCTCAAGTCACACAATGCAACGTCCACGCCTCCAGCCTGGGATATCACAGCCAGCGCATCCTTGCCGTCAGCCGCCTGAAAGATATTTTTGTACCCCAGACTATTAAGCGCACTGACTGCCGCCGTGCGCTGAAAGGCGTGATCTTCCAAGACCAATATACGAAGCGTGTTCACAAACCTGGAACCTCTTTCTATCAGTCGTTAATAGCGAAAGTTTGAATAATCTTTCAAGCAGGACGCCCGCTCACAAACTTTGCGTTGACTGAGAATTTCTGCATCCGCGAATACTAGCCAGACAAAGACCGCACGACTTTGAGAATTGTCTCATTTGGTTCGCTGCACCATTACCGCAAATATGAATACGCCACTGCCATATTACTGACTGGCTCGCACCTTTATCGCTTTAAGACAAATCCCAAAGACCCGCCACCACCGCACACCTAATATGGCCTGGCATTTCAATGCAGCACTTCACAATAACTTCGGATATAAACATGAAAAAGTTCGCTTTCGCAGTACTCACTCTTTCCGTACTGGCTGCCTCCACTGGCGCAGTGGCTGAAGAAGAAGCGGCCAAAGCTGTCAAGGGCGGCAGCGGTCAAATCAGCTTCACCGGCGTTATCAATAACGACGCTTGCTCGGTAGATGGCGCCTTGGGTAACGACAAGATGATTGCCGTGGACATGGGCAGCGTGTCGATCAAAGACATGGGCACCGACTCTGCTCCGGGCGCCGGTCGTGTGGCCGCCAACGATTTCAACCTGAAAGTGAACTGCAACGCTGGCACCAAGGTTTCGATGCTGTTCAAACCAACCGTAAACGGCGGTTCGGGCCTGGTTGATGGAAAAAAAGTTCTCAAGCTGCAGGGTGCAGACGCGGCCAAAGGCGTTGGTATCGCACTGCTGGACAGCAATGGCCAGTTGATCGACCTGAGCTCCGAAGCCACTGCCAAAGTGCAGACCAACCTGACTGGCGACGCAACCACAGGCGGTGACGGCACCCTGTCGTTCGCAGCCGCTTACGTCACCACCGGCGACAAGACCACCGCTACTGCCGGTACCGGTAACGCCACTCTGCCGTTCGTTCTCGAATACGAATAAGCAGCCCGCAATACCTGGACGGGGCCGCTGTGCCTCGTCCTTCCCGAACAGATTAATCGGTGAAATCTATGTTAAGTCGCTACTTTCCGCTTTGCCTGGGGCTTGCCGGGGTGTTGATGACGCACTCGGCATTCGCCAGCATCTCCTTGAGCTCCACCCGGATTATCTTCGATGGCGCGCACAAAGAGGCGAATGTCACCGTGCGCAACGGCGGACAAACCATTCTGGCGCAATCGTGGCTGGATGCCGGCGACACGGCTGGCAGCGCACCGCCTTTCGCAGTTACTCCACCACTGGCCAAACTTGAGCCCAATCAACAGCAATTACTGAGGATTCTTTATGAAGGCCGCGGCATGCCTGCGGACAAGGAGTCGGTGGTATGGCTGAACGTGCAGGAAATCCCCCAGGCCAGTGCTGCCGATGTCAACACGCTGCAATTGGCGGTACGTCAGCGTATCAAGGTCTTCTTCCGCCCGGACGGACTCACCGGTGATGCCGCAAAGGCACCGGAGCAACTTGCATGGCAATTGGTCACTCAGGCTGGCAAGTCGGTGCTGAAAGTAAAAAACCAAAGCAACTACCACGTGTCGCTGGCGGATCTGAAAGTCGTTGCAGGGAAAAAAGCGGAATTGGTAATTGATTCGACAATGATCGTTCCAGGGGAAGTTCGCTCATTCAATCTGAAAGATCTGCCAGCTGGCACTTCGCATTTGAGTTTTTCAGCAATTAACGATTACGGCGCACAACAACGATTCGATGCACCACTAAGCGTTGCCGAAAGCCATGCCGAGCGCGTGAAAGATGCCTCCGCCCAGTAAATCCCCCGCCCCACCCTGCCAACTTACAAGCTATTCACAAGTTCCGGACTCCGGTTGAAGCAACACGGACTGATAAGGCAAATTGCATGTTTTCCTCCCAACACCACACATCTGAAAGTTGTGTTAAGCATCATGTTGCGCGCCAGAAAAACAAAGCGGCGTTGGGCTGCCTGCATCCATTGTGCTTTGCTATCAACATGGCCATTTGCGGATTCGCCGTGGGCGCCGAAGCCCCGGCCGCAGTGGCGAGTGAATCTTTCAATACGCTGTTCCTTGAAGGTTCATCGGCGGTCGATCTGCAACCGTTGCTGAATGCCAACAGCGTCTTGCCAGGCCAATACCGCGTCGACGTGTTCAGCAACGGCACGCTGGTCGGGCGTCGCGATATCGATTTCGCGGCCAACTCGGTCAACGGCAAAGTCGAGCCACGCATCACCCTGGAACTGTTGCAGCAGCTGGGTGTGGACATGCGCAAACTGCGTGAGCAGGGTCTTGTTGACGAGCAACACCCTGCCGATCACTACGACCTGCCTGCAATGATCGAGCAAGCGAGTCTCAATTTCGATGCCAACCGCCTGCGCCTCAATATCAGTGTGCCGCAGGTCGCCATGGCGCGTGGCATGCGCGGCTATGTAGATCCAGAGCTTTGGGACCAAGGTGTGGCCGCCGGTTTCATCAACTACCAGCTGAGCAGCACCCGCAGCAAAACCGATTACACCACGCAAATCTCCAATAACCTGGGGCTGCGCAACGGCATCAACTTTGGTGCCTGGCGTCTGCGCAACGAATCCAACCTGAGCAGCTCCACCGGCCGGCCCAACCGTTTTGTCAGCAACCGCACGTTCATCCAGCGCGACCTCACGGCGATCAAGGGGCAACTGAGCGCGGGTGAAATCTTTTCCGACTCGGATCTGTTCGACAGCGTGCGCTACCAAGGCGTCAAGATCGCTTCTGATGAAGGCATGCGTGCGGACAGTGAGCGCGGTTATGCACCAATCATTCGTGGCGTGGCGGAAACCAATGCGAAGATCGAGGTCCGCCAGGACAACTACATTCTCTACACCACCAATGTACCGCCGGGTCCGTTCGAGATCAGTGATATCTACCCATCGGGCTCCAACGGTGACCTGGAGATCACCATTGTCGAAGCGGATGGTCGGCGCAAGGTAACCCGGCAGGCGTTCTCCGCCCTGCCGACGATGGTGCGTGAGGGGCAACTGAAGTACAGCCTGTCGAGCGGCAAGTTCAACAACAACAGCGAGGGCTATGACAAACCGGCTTTCCTTGGGGGCACTTTCGCCTACGGCTTGACCAGCAATCTGACGGGCATTGCCGGCATTCAGGCGAGCAACGGCTTCAAGGCGCTGTCCATCGGTGCGGCGAAGAACACCTCGATTGGCGCGATGTCCCTGGACGTTACGCAATCGTCCAGCAAGGCATTCGGCAAAACCACCCAGGGCAGCAGTGTCCGCGCGCTCTATGCAAAGACCTTCACCGGTACCGATACCAGCTTCACCCTCGCCGCCTATCGTTATTCCACCGAGGGTTACCGCACGCTGACCGACCATGTGCAGGACACCAGCGCCGGCGCTACGCGGCGCGCGGGCAATGCCAAAACCCGTACCGACCTCACGGTCAACCAGACCCTTGGCGAAGCGCGCCAGTTCGGCTCGCTGTATTTGAATGCCAGTGACCAGCGCTATTGGGATCGCGGTGGCTCGCGCAGCTTTTCCGCCGGCTACAACAACAATTGGCGCGACCTGAACTACAACATCAGCCTGAGCAAAACCCAGGAATTCGGCGCACGCGGTGACACCAGCAACGATACGCAATTAAGCGTTTCAATATCGTTCCCGCTCGGATCGACACCACGCGCACCGCGTGCCTACGTTTCCAGTAACCATCAGAACGCCGGTACCAGCACGCAAGCCGGGATCAATGGTTATCTGACCGAGGACAGCGACACCTACTATTCCGTGCAGACCGGGCGCAGCGTCCAGGGCGAGCGCTCTGGCTCGCTCAGTCTGAGTACCCGTACGTCGATGGGCGATCTGGGCTTTGGCTACAACCGAGGCAGCGGCTATGAGTCGCAGAACCTGAGTGCGGCCGGATCGATCGTGGCTCATGCCGGCGGCATCAATATGGGCCAGACCGTCGGTGAAACGTTCGGCCTGGTGGAAGTCCCCGGCATGTCGGGCGTCGAAGTCAGCAGCTATTCGGGTGTGAAAACCGGCCTGAACGGCTATGCGGTTCTGCCTAACGCGCAACCGTACCGCGTGAACTGGGTAACGCTGGACACGCGTAACCTGGGCGGTGAGATCGAGCTGGACAATGCCACCCAACAACTGGTGCCAAGACGAGGTTCGGTGGTTCTTGCACGCTTCGAAGGCAGCAAAGGCAGACGCGTCCAGTTTGAACTGTACGATGCCAACGGCCAGCCGATTCCATTCGGCGCGGTGCTGTTGGATAGCGACGGCAAACAACTGGCATTGTCAGATCCGACGGGCAAGGCCCTGGCGCTGGTGACCAAAGATCACGGTGTCATCACCATCAAGTGGCAGGGCAAAAGCTGCCCCGTGCCATACAAGCTGCCGGAAAAGGTCGAAGGCTTGAACTATGAGCAATACCGGTTGGCTTGCGCTTCGAGCCCGAAGTAGACCGACCGCGAACTTGTCACTCTGCGCCCCCTCAGCCAGAACACAGCCCTGATGATTCAGGGCTTTTTAACGCGCAGTTTGAGCATCGCGTTGATCAATACGCTGGCCCCAGAGCTGAACGTCAAGAAACCTTCCACGGATGCTCACGCCACTTGTTCTGAAAAAACTCGATGAACACTCGTATCCGTGGACTCAAATGCTTGCGATCCGAATAAAGCAGATAGATCGGCTCGACCACACCCGTTTTGAAATCCTCAAGCAACGGCACCAGTGTTCCCGCTTTTACATCAAGCCCGATATGAAAGTCCGCAAGCTTCACCACGCCAGCGCCTGACAGCGCCATGTCGCGCAACAGATCGCCTTGAGTAAAAGACGCGCTGGCGGTCACCGGTACCGAGACGCCGTCTCCATCCTGCAAAAACGACCATTTGTTCCACGGGCTGACGAAGCTGAAATTGAAGCAACGATGATTCAGCAAATCTGCGGGTGTGGTTGGTGTGCCGTGTACGGCCAGGTACTGGGGCGAGGCACAGATCAGCCATTCACATTCGCCGATGCGTCTGGCAATGCGTGATGAGCTGGGCAATACGCCGCTGTGGATGGCGATATCGAGCCCTTGCTCGAAGTGATCGACGAATTGCGCGCCGAGTTGGATCTCAACGTCCAGTGAGGGATACAAATCCAGAAATTCCGGTAGCCACGGCACGATCTGGTGTTTGGCGAAAGAGGTCATGGTGTGGATGCGCAGGGTGCCACTGACCCTGGAGGGCAACGCCTCGGCCAGCGAGTCCGCCTCGTTCATGGCTTCGACGACGGCTTTGGCGCTGCGCAGGTAAGCGGCGCCCTCCTCGGTCAGCGTCAGCACGCGTGAGCCGCGCTGGAACAGCCGGACCTGCAAGCGATCTTCCAGGCGAGTGATCAGTTTGCTGACCGCTGATGGCGTCAGGTGATGGGCGCGCGCGGCAGCAGAAAAACTTCCACATTCGGTAGACCAAATAAAAGCGAGTAGCTGCGAATAATTGTCCATGGCCGGTCCTGGCGAAAAGCTTGAAGGCATGTTGTCTCAACGCTCATGAAAAAGCGCGCCGAAGCGCGCTTTTTCCTGGGGTCCGGGTCAGCGAATGAACTGTTCGATGTAGTCGTCCGGCAAACCCAGCGTCTTGTAATGCGCTCGGGCGGCTTCAAGCTTGGTGAACACATCTTCGTAACCCACGGCAACGCCCTGCGGATCGACGTAAGTGTAGCCACCCTGCACGTGGAACCAGGTGATCATTTCACTCACATCCTCGGGGACGAACAGGGTATGCGTTTCACCGGGCGGCTCATAGGCAAAAGACCCCTCCTCCGCGACCCAGTCATGCTCCAGGTAGTACCAGCGACCCTTGAGCACGATCGCATGCACGCCGCCGGTATGGCGGTGACGCGACAGCACGCCGGCCTGACGCACCCGCAACAGGTTGATGTAGTAGCCGCCGCTGGTGTTGAGCAGCAACGGCTTGAAGGAGACAGATTTCGTTACCGGCACCCACAGCGCATCGTCTTCGAGCCACTGCGTCATGACGCCCGGATGCACCATGTCGGGCGTCATGAATGGAACTTGCGGCAACTGGTACGCAATGGCGAGCTCATCAGGTTTAACAGGAGTATTCATTGTCAGGCCTCTAGGTTTTCTTGACGAACTCACAGCACTTGATTGCGCCAGGATTTCGCTTGAGGGAAAGGTTATGGCGTCGCTGTACGGGAGAAAACAGCTACTTGGTCATACCTGTTGTGACACAGGATCACAGCGTCGCGGGCGGCTTCGCGCAGCCTCTGATCAACCGCGCACCCAGGCTGTCAGCCGCCGCCAATCCTTCTACCAGGCGCTGGTAGGTCAAGGGCGGTTGCATGTTTCTGGCGTATGCCGCCGATAAGGTCGCGTCCACGAGGACAGTGATCTGCGCCGTCGTCAATGGCGTGCGCTGACCCAGTTCAGCCAACGTCACGGGCAGCTTCACCGCGTGCAGCAGACGCGCGACCTGTTCAATCTCTTCGGCCGGTCGCGCCTCCACCGCCATCTGCACCAGTGTGCCGAACGCCACCAGTTCGCCGTGCAGCATCGACGCCATCGCCGGTATCGCGGTCAGCCCCCGAACGAGGGCATGGGACAGTGACAAACCACCGCTCTCGAAACCGACACCGCTGATCAGCACGGTGCCTTCGATGACCCGCTCGACATCATCGGTGAGTTCATGTCGACACACCGCCTGATAAGCCGGCACGCCGTACTGCATCAGCGTGTCGAAAACCAGGTTGGTGAGCATCAACGCGGTGTGCAGCGGCGGTGTACCGAAAGAGTTGTGGCCGCCGGCGGCGTAGCACTGTCGGGCTTCGAATTTCTTGCTGATGGCATCGCCGATCCCGGCCGCGAAGAACCGTGCCGGCGCCTGAACGATGACCTCTGTATCGACAATCACAGCAGCGGGATTCATCTTCAGGAACTCCACGCCCACCACTTTGTGCTCTTCGTCGTAAAGCACGATCAGCCGACTCGTTGGCGCGTCACTTGAAGCGATCGTGGGGCAGACAATGATCGGTACGTCGAGATTGGCCGCCAGCCCCTTCGCCGTATCGATGGTCTTGCCACCGCCCAGCGCAATGATGGTGTCGGGGGCGTGCAGCAATGCCTGCTCGGATAACTGCGCAATCGCAGCGCGCGTGCACTCGCCGGGAAACTCGATGTGCAATGGCTCCAATCCCTGGTCCTGCAACGCGGCGCCAACCTGCGGCCATAGATGCCGGGCGACAAACTCATCGCAAAGCACCAGCGGCCGTGATCGACCCATGTCGCTCAGCACTCTGCCCAATTGTTGCAATGCATTCGGACCCTGCTCGTAGCGCCCGGGAAATCCCATCGTTTTAACCATGACAAACGTCCTCGCAAGAAGTCATCAGCGCATCAACCAGCCGCCCGCGACATCAATCACCTGGCCGGTAATGAAGTCGCTTTCGCTTGACGTGAGAAAACACGCCGCCCTCGCCACCTCAAGCGGTGTGCCCAGCCTGCGCAGCGGTGTCTCGTCGACCACGGTTTGATTGGCCTGGGCCGATACGGTCTTGAGCAATGGCGTTTCGATTCGTCCCGGTGCCAGCGCATTGGCGGTGACTCCGAACGGCCCGAGTTCGCCGGCCAGGTGGCGGGTAAAGCCGATGATGGCGGCTTTGGTCGCACTGTAGTGCGCTGCGACAATCGGCAAGAACGCGCTGCCCGCCACCGAAGACATATTGACGATGCGCCCGAACCGGCGCTCGACCATGCCGGGCGCGAGCACTCGCACCAGGTTGAAGGAGCCATTGAGGTTGATATCGACAACCCGCTGCCACTCATCCGGTGCCATGGTCCAGATCGGCGCGGGTGCGCCGTGGTGTTTGGGCGAAATGCCGGCGTTGTTGATCAGGGTATCAATGGGGCCGAGCTCACCTTGCACGCGCTCGCAGGCAGCAGCGCAGTCTTGAAAACTCGCGACATCAGCCTGCGCCCACGCGACCGCAAAACCCGCATCACGCAACGCCCCGGCCTGCTGTTGCACCTTGTCGACATCAGCGTCGAGCAGCGCCACGGCTGCACCTTCTTCGCAATACAACCGCGCGATCGCCGCACCGATGCCGCCACCGGCGCCGGTGACCATTACGGTGCGCCCGGCGTGTCTGGAATGAGTCATGACCTTCTCTCGCTTGCAGATGAATGGACTGGGTCAGAGCCCCAGATAAGCACGCTTGACGTGCGGGTTTTCCAGCAGTTCCTGGCCGGTGCCGCTGAGCACCACTTCGCCGTTCTCCAGCACGTAACCTCGATGAGCAATGCGCAGCGTATGAACGATGTTCTGCTCGACGATCAACACGGTGGTGCCCAACTGGAGAATCCTGTTGATGATCTCGAAGACCTGCGACACCAGCAGCGGCGACAGGCCCAGCGACGGCTCATCAAACATCAACAATTTCGGCTCGGCCATCAGGCCCCGGGCGATGGCAACCATTTGTTGTTCGCCGCCCGACAGTGTCCCGGCGTTCTGATCAAGACGTTCGCGCACCCTCGGAAACAGATCGAGAATATTGTCCAGACGCTGCCTGTAGCCCGCTCGTGCACTGCGTTTGTAGGCGCCCATCAAGAGGTTGTCGCGCACGCTGATGAAGGGAAACAACTGGCGCCCCTCCGGTATCAGCGTCAGGCCCGCGTCGACAATCTGATCGGGGCGATGGCCATCGATGCGCTGGCCTTCGAATTCGATCGTGCCTTGGGACGGTGTGACGATGCCGCACAAGCTGCGCAGGGTCGTGGTTTTGCCGGCGCCGTTGGCGCCGACGATAGTCACCACCTCACCGGCATTGACCTCGAACGACACGCCACGAAGGATCTCCGTACCGCCATAGCCGCTGTGGACGTTGTCGAGTTTAAGCATGGCTGTACTCCTTACCGAGGTAGGCTTCGATAACCTGAGGATCGTTGATCACATCGTGAGGCGCGCCCTGCATCAGCAGCGTGCCGGAACTGATCACGACGATGCGGTCAGAAAGGCTCATGGTGGCTTGCATCAGGTGCTCGATCATCAACACGCTGACGCCCGAATCACGCACCCGGCGAATGACTGCGATGGCCCTGGCAACATCCGTCGGGTTGAGGCCGGCCATGACTTCGTCGAGCAACAGGATGCGCGGGCGGGTCGCCAGAGCGCGGGCCATTTCCAGGCGCTTCATGCCGCCGACCGTCAAGTTGCGCGCCCGGGTGTCGAGCAGCGCGGTGAGTTCGGTCAGCTCGGCGACTTGCTCGGCGATCGCCCTCGCCTCCTTCGCGTCGGCGGTGTGCATGAATGCACCGAGCATGATGTTCTCGCAGACACTCAAATCAGCGAATGGCTGCACGATCTGAAAGGTCCGGCCAATGCCTGCCCTGGCGAACTCGGCCGGGCTGCTCGGGGTGACCCAGTCGCCATTGAGCAGGCGCACTTTCACTTGGCCTTTGGACGGCAGGAGAAATCCGGAGAGCTGGTTGAACACCGTGGTTTTGCCGGCGCCGTTCGGGCCGATCACACCCACGATTTCGCCTTCGGCCAAGCTCAGCGAAACATCGTTGGTAGCGTGCAGTCCGCCAAAGAACTTGTGCAGGTTTTCTGCGACCAGAACCGGCTCACCGTGCGTGGCCGAGTGGGGTTGCGCCAAGGTCGGCCCGATCGGTGCTTTTGTATTTGCCATCGAACGACGGCCGCCGGGCAATGAGTCGATCCAGGCAAATATCCGGGCCCCAAAACGCCCCACCACGCCTTGCGGAATAGTCAGCACCACCACGACCAGCACGATGCCATAGACCAGACCGTGCACCCCGCTGCCCAGATCGCCAAGCCAGCCGCGTGCCAGTTCAGCCAGCGGCAGCACCAGCAAAGTGCCGATCAGCGGTCCCGATACCGTGCCCAGTCCACCAATCAACGCGAACATGGCGATCTGAATCGACATCTCCAGAGAAAACATCGAGCCGGGTTCGATGAAGGTCAGGTACATCGCGTGAAAGCTGCCGACCAGGCTGGTGATAAATGCGGACAACACCACGGCGATCAGCTTGACCTTGACCGAGTTCACGCCCACCGCATGGGCGGCGTCTTCACGCTCACGCACGGCGATCAGGTAATAACCCAGTCGGGAATTCTTGATCTTCCACGACACTGCCAATGTGATGAGCAGAAAGGCGAAGGCAATCAGCAGGTATGGCCAGCGCGGGCGGAACAACATCCACTCGAAACCGAGCTTCAGCGGTACGCCCAGCCCTGCCGCACCACCGGTCACGTCATGCTGATTGATCGCCACCAGACGCACGACCTCCAGCACCGCAATGGTCGCCAAGGCAAAAAACGGCCCGCGCAATCTGAAGCACGGCCAACTGATCAGCACCGCGACAATCGAGGACAGAATTGCGCCAGCGAACATGCCGATCCATGGACTGATGCCCAGTTTCATCATCAACAGCGTCGTCGTGTAAGCGCCCACTCCATAGAACACGGCATGCCCCAACGACAGCTGGCCGGCAAACCCGCCGACGATGTTCCAGGCACTGGCCAGTGCCGCATAACTGCATATGAGGATGAACAGGTGATAAATGAACGGCGAGCCAACGCTCAATGGAATGATCAGTAACAGCGCCAGGGCCAGTGCACTGACATAGACACGCGGGTGCAAAATATTCATGACCATTTTCCTCACTCAGACCCGCGACCGGCGCCGAAAAGACCTGTCGGACGAAACACCAGGATGCCCAGGAAAATCGTGAAATAGACGACCTCCTTGAGGTCCGGCGCGATGTAGTAACCGGCGAGACTGTCGACGATGCCGATCAGCATTGAACCGATCAGTGCGCCGGACAGACTGCCCAGACCGCCCAGCACCACAATCACAAACGCCGTCAGCACGAAGAAAGTGCCAACGGTTGGAAAGACCGGATATTGCGGAGCGATCAGTCCCGAGGCGACGCCCAGGCAGGCGCAACCCAGGCCGAAGGCAAACACATAGATGTTCTTGACGTTGACGCCCATCAGTTGCGCCGCGTTGCGATGCTGTGCAGTAGCGCGCACGGCCCGGCCGAGAAAGGTGTTCTGCAAAAACCAGTGCAGCCCCGCGACCAGTGCGAGCGACGCGACAAACGTGATCAACTGACCGCTGCTGACGCGAAAGGCGCCGAAGCTGACGGTCGTGGTACCGACGCTGATGTTCTTCACCGTCATGACGTCGGCACCGAAGATCAGCAACGCGCCGTTCATCAGGGCAATCGAGACGCCGACGGTGGCGAAAATCTGGATATGTCCCTCGGCGCCAAGCAACGGCTGAATGATGAAACGCTGCATTGCCGCACCAGCGGCAAACAACAGGATCGTTGCAGGAATGATCGCTATATACGGGTGGATGCCGAAGTGCGAATTCAGCAAGTACACGGCATACAGGCCGATCATCAGAAACTCGCCATGGGCGAAGTTGACCACACGCACGATGCCGAAAATCAAAGTCAGGCCGATGCTGATGATGGCCAACGTGCCACCGAGCAATAAGCCGTTCAACAGGAGCTGGATGAAAATTTCCACGGTTGGCGCCCTCTTTGCGAGCGAACGAACCCGTGAAGCTCAATGATCAAGCTTCAGCAGATTGCGGGTTCAGGTATCAGGGTTGGTCGGAAAAACGCGCTTGGGCAACGGCGGCTGCCTGGGGGTAAACGGTTTTCAGCAGTCCGTTCTGCCACTGCATGATTGCCGTATTGGCGCGCTGGTTCTGGCCGTTCTTGCCAAACCTGGCACCGATGCCGGCAGCCGTACCGCCGAGAGGAATATCGATGGTTGCCACCGAGGCACGGATCGCATCGGCGTCCAGCGAAGTACTGTTTTCCATGGCATCGAGGAATATCTTCGCCCCGACATAGTTGATCAGGCTGTGGCCCGAGCGCGGTTCGCTGCCGTAGCGATCCTTGTATGCCTTGGCGAACGCACCGATACCGGGAGCGCCGTTTTCATTGGTCTGGAACTGTGGGAAATCGACATCGAGCACGCCTTCCATATTGGCTGCGCCGACGACCTTGACCGTGTCCTGCATGGAATAGCCGCCGCCGGCACCGATAACGGCTTTGGGTCTGAAACCGGCTTCGCGGATCTGGCGGAAAAACAGCGTCGTGTCGTTCTGATAACTGGTCTGCAATACCACATCCGCCTGAGCGCCTTTCAAACGCAGGATCAGCGATGAGAGATCGACGGCTTTGGCCGAATACGGTAGTACCTCGACCACATTCAGACCTTGCTCCTGAGCGATTTTTTTCTGAAACCCGGCGATGGTCGTACCGTACAGCGCATCCTCGTGGATGATCGCGACTTTCAATTGTTTCGGATCGACCTTGAGCGACGGGCTGACAATGTCCGTGATGGCGGTGATGGTGCCCTCGGCAAAATTCCTGGCGGTCGGGTTGCTGCGCATCACGTAGCTCAGATCACGCTCAGTGATGTGGTCGGACACCGCACCCAACTCGAAAAACGGCACCCCCGCCATCTCCGTCACCTGCGTGGCCGCAAATGACAGCGCCGAGGAATAGCTGCCAAATACAGCAGTGACGTTCTCAACAGAGGTGAGCCGGCGCGCGGCACCGACCGCTTGTCCCGCATCGACTGCGTCGGCCTTGAGCAATTTGATCGGCTCGCCCTTCAAACCGCCCGAGGCATTTCGTTCGGCGACGGCCAGTTCGAGGCCACGGAAGCTCTCGTCGCCCAGCAACGCCAGGGATCCACTCAGGGGATAAAGCGCACCTATCCTGATGTCCGCGAGCGCGGCGACCGGGGTGGACAGGCAAAGCAGGATGCCGGCAGCTTTCAGCCAGCTTTTCGCGGTAGCCGCCACGGCCACGACTTCCTCTTGAGCGAGTCTCATTGGATTCATCTCCCGCAGATATTGTTTTTATTGTTCCTTCAAGTGATCCGTGCCGAGCACAGACATCGTCGGATTACAGTGGCAATGAAACGGCAGTTTCTGCGCCACTGTTTGCAAGAGTACGGCTCGCCGAGATTGGCTGGATATAGCTGAAAAAGCACACCTGCTGTGAATTTGCGGCACAGCTTCTATCGCCGCTGATCAGTCCCAAGGCGCCGGCGACCATGCTTCCACCAGCCTGTCGATGAACAGCCGAATCTTCGGCGACAGGTGTCGCTTGCTCGGGTAAATCACCCGGATCGGCTCGGCAGCCTCGGCGTACTCTGCGAGCAACTGCACGAGCTTGCCACTGCGCAGGTCATCGTTGACCACATAGGATGGCAACGTCGCGATACCGAGGCCTGCCGCAGTCGCCTGATGCAAGGCTTCGGCGCTGTCCATTTGCAGCCGTCCGGCATGAATGACCGGCACAGGCTGACCATTGACGCGAAAATTCCACGACAGCAATCGGCCACCGCTGACGAAGTGCAGGCACGCATGCCCGGCGAGATCTTCGGGTGTCTGCGGTGCCGGATGTTCATTCAGATAATCGGGCGAGGCACAGGTGATCATTTGCTGGTAAGCCACCGTGCGCGTGAGTAGCCCGGAGTCTTCCTTGGGCGGACCGATGCGAATCGCCAGATCGAAACCCTCGTCGATCAGGTCGACCAGCCGATCGGAAAACGTCGCATCGATGGCGAGCGACGGCCAGTCTCTCAGGCAGCGCTCGATGTGCTGCACAACGTGCAGCCGGCCCAGTGCTACCGGCAGGCTCATGCGCAAGCGGCCGCTGGGCGTCGAACGGCGGAACGCCAAAGCCTCTTCGACCTCGTCCAGATCCTGCAGGATGCCCACACATCGCTCATACAGCACCCGACCATCGTCGGTCAGGCTCAGGCTGCGGGTGGTGCGGTTGAGCAGGCGGACCTGCAGACGTGATTCGAGCCGCACGATCGATTTACCGACGGCCGAGCGGGTCAGCCCGAGTTGCCTGGCCGCCGCCGTAAAACTTCCGGTATCCACCGAGGCGACGAAGGCGGCGATGTCGTTCAGGTTATGCAGTTCCATGTGGCCTCCGGGTTTGGCATTCAAGCGGCTTGGCACCGGTTATGGGGAACCCTATTCCCCAATCATGAGCATAACATCTCGATTAGTTAAGCCATCACTAACGCCTCATCGAGGTCATATGAACACTGAAGTAAAAGCAGCCGTGCAAACCTGGGCCAACAGCCTCAGCGATCTGGTACCTGTGCTCAAGGGCACCGATACCACCACAAGGATGAGCGACATCCGCGATGCCTACGCAAAAATGCTCGGGCAGAATCAGCCGCCGGCTGGCGTGAGGTTTGAAACAGTCAACATGGGCGGCGTGCCCGCTACGCTGGTGACTCCGGATGAGCTCCAGACCGATGCGGTGCTGATGTACATCCACGGCGGTGCCTACATCGTCGGTCGACCTGACGGCTACCACGGCATCGGCGGCAACTACGCAAAAATGCTCGGCGCGCGGGTGTATATGCCGGATTACCGCCTCGCACCCGAGCATCAGTTCCCCGCCCCCATCGATGACACTTTGCGCGCCTATGAGTGGTTGCTTGAGCAGAACATCGCCGCCAGCAAGATTGCCTTCGCAGGCGAGTCGGCGGGTGGCGCGATGGTGGTCAGCGTGATGGTCGCGGCAAAATCCAAAGGCTTGCCCTTGCCCGCAGTGGGTTCGTCAATCTCGCCTTGGGCCAACCTCGAACACACCGGCGCTTCCATGAGCAATCGTGAAGGCCTTGATCCGCTGAACTCCAAGCCAGTGCTGGACATCCTCGCGCGAGCCTTTCTCGGCGACACCCTGGCCAACCATCCGCTGGCCTCGCCGGTGTTCGCCGACGTCACCGGACTGCCACCGATTCTGGTGCAGATCGGCGAAAACGAACTGATGCTCAGTGACGCCATGCGTCTGGCCAATCACCTGGCGGACAACCGCGTCCGGGTCAATCTTGAAGTGTGGCCCGGCATGTTTCACGCCTGGCATTTCTACGCGGGCATGCTGGCCGAGGGGCAGCAGGCGCTGGAGAGTTCGGTGCGGTTTATCGAGGCGGGATTGATTGAGGCTAATCGCTGATCAGACAGCATTCGCTGCTGATCGGCGACACTTCTGGGTGTATAGCTCGGCGTCTTGGCGGTATGGTGGTTTGCCGCCCGCCGAGGAACCGTGAATGCCGAAAAAACCATCAGCCCCTGAGAACACCGCCAGTGCAGCCGACATCGAACGCGCCATTCTGGCCTTGAACAAAATGGCCGAACGCCTGTGGGGCGACGGGCGTGAGGCCGAGGCCAAGGCGCTGCTCGATGCACTGGATGCGCTGAACCGCGCCCTTGACCGGATCCGCATCGGGGAAAGTCGCAGGGCCGTCACCCTGCACTGAATCAGACCTGATAAAACTCGCGATACCACTGCACGAACGCTTGCACGCCCTGCTCGATCGGCACCTGCGGGCTGAAGTCGATGCAGCGTGCCAGCGCCGATACGTCGGCCCAGGTCTTCAGCACGTCGCCCTCCTGCATCGGCAAATAACGGCGCTGAGCCTTGATGCCCAGTGCCTGCTCCAGGCATTCGACGAAGCTCATCAGCGCTACCGGACTGCCGCGACCGATATTGAACAGGCGATTGGTGCCGCGCTCGGCGCTGAGTGCGGGCGGTTTGTCGAGCAGTCGGAAAATCGCTTCGACAATGTCATCGATAAAGGTGAAGTCGCGCGCCATTTCGCCTTGGTTGTAGAGGTCGATGGCGCGCTCGTTGAGCATCGCTTCGGTGAATTTGAACAGTGCCATGTCCGGTCGCCCCCACGGGCCGTACACGGTAAAGAAGCGCAGGCCGGTGGCCTGCAAGCCGTAGAGATGGCAGTAACTGTGCGCGATCAGTTCGTTGGCGCGTTTGCTCGCGGCGTACAACGAAACCGGTTGATCGACCGGATCGTCTTCTGCAAACGGCATCTTGGTATTGGCGCCATACACCGAACTGCTCGATGCATAGATCAAGTGCTCTGGAGGGTGACGACGGCACGCTTCCAGAACGTTGAGAAACCCGACCAGATTCGACTGCGCATAGGCATCAGGATTGTCCAGCGAGTAGCGCACTCCGGCCTGCGCAGCGAGGTGAATGACCTGTTTGTAGTGGCCGTGTTCGAACAATGCGGTCAGAGCGCTCTGATCGACAATGTCCAGCCGCTGGAACGTGAAATTGGCCAGCGTCTGCAATCTCTGCAAACGCGCCTGTTTGAGTTTGACGTCGTAATAAGGATTGAGATTGTCGACCGCCACAACCTCTAGCCCTTCGCGACATAAACGCATGACCGTGTGATAACCGATAAAACCTGCGGCACCCGTTACCAGAACACTCATGATTGCCTCGGCTCACCGGTTTGACTTCAAGAAATATGCAGCCCGAACATTTACCTGCGAACGACCGTAACTATTCATAGACGACCTTAGTTACTCGGGCCAGCAGCATCCGACGCGAGGCATCTAAAATCAAAACTTCTTACGAACCGAAACATGTAAGATTGAAACTAATTTGCTATCACGCGCGCCATCTAACCCGCGTGACTTCAACAACTTCGAAAAGTTTAAAAAACCCGACGAATAAAATCCGCCTTGACCAAACAATGACTTACGTGAGATGGCCATCATCAGCGGATGAAAGGTAATGTTTTTGACTGTTAGCAATTGACAGCTTGCAAAGACTGGCCGATAACTAATCACTGCCCGATGAGCTCGCGCCGACGCGCACTTTTCTGCTCTCCGGCTATTTATGTAATTGGATCCTGAAGGTCGCAACTGCGAACCGTGCGGTAGCTTTGCTCAAACAAAAGCGCGGACTCGTTATAGCCAAGACGGCCATGGATATAACAACAACCCAATCAAGTTGATTCATTTTTGAAACACTTCCTCTGCCAATAAACATTGATGCATCTGGCTCGGCACTTTGCCTTGATCAGCCTACTACCTACTAGCAAGCTTGGCGGCTAGTCCCACGTTATCGGCCGCCCTGCTTACACGATCGCTATGTATGGAGTACTCCAGCATGCTAACGGTTTGCCGCAACGGCTCTAACTGGTATTTATTGCAGTGCAAGCCCCGCCAGGATGAACGGGCACAACTCAATCTGCAGCAACAGAACTATTCGACCTTTCGGCCGCAGCTGATGAGCGAGCGAAGTATTCGTGGCAAACGCCAACGAACACTGGAATCGCTGTTCCCCGGCTACGTATTCATTGAACTGAGCCGCGACGATAACTGGGCACCGATTCGCTCGACCCGCGGTGTCAGCCGCATCGTCGAATTCAACCATGTGCCCGCCCGGGTCGACGAAGACGTGATTGCGCAACTGCGCGAACGCAGCCAGGAGTCGCTCGGTTTTCCTGCCGAACCGACACTCAAGCCCGGCGAACCTCTGCAAATCGTCCAGGGCCCACTGTCCCCGCTCGAAGGCGTGTTCCTGTCCATGCAGGGCGACGAGCGCGTGATGATGCTGCTCAATTTTCTCAACCGCCAACAGCACGTCAGCGTCCCGCTGAGTTACCTCGAACGCCAGCGACAATAGTCCGGATCCGCTTCGCCCTGACCCCGACCCCCTTAATCAGGAGCGTGATCCATGGCTCTGAAGCCTCGCTGTTCCCTGGTTTTAGTCGTCGCCTGCTGTGCCCCCGAAGCTGCCTGGTGCGTTGAGCCGCAAGCGATCAATGTCTACGGCTTCGATTTCACCCCGACCTTTGCCTTGTCGGAAAGCTACGACGACAACTTTCGCGAAGTCGAACACGATGTCGAATCGACCATGGTCACCCGTCTGGCGCCGGCCTTCGAGCTCAAGGCCGAGGACCGCAACAGCGCCACGCTGGTGATCTGGGAACCGACCCGCTACATCTATCACAGCGCCTCAGACGCTTCGAACACCGCCCAGCGCCTGCGCGCCGACAGCATCATGGAGTTCACTGATCGGCATCGTCTGAAACTCGAAGCCGAGGCGCGTAAATACGAGCGCACCACCTCGACCGCCGTCGACGGCATCAACGACAAGATCGAGAGTCAGCGCGTCGGCGGCGTCTACACCTTCGGCGCGCGCAGTGCGCTGAACCAGATCGACCTCGGCGCCAGCTACGCACAGCTGCGCTACGACAACTCCGATGGCATCAACGATGACAAGGAGCGCAACACCAGCAATCTGACCAGCACCTGGTATCACCGCCTCGGCAGCAAAAGCCGTGGCTTGCTCGAATACGACCACACCCGCTTCGACTACCTGCAATCGAACAGCCCGCGCAGCAGCCGCTCCGACGCAGTGCTGGCCGGTGCCGAGTGGGACATGACGGCGAAAACCACCGGCAAATTGCGCGTCGGTTACGAGCGCAAGAATTTCGACCAGAGTGGTTCCGACGACCTGAGCAACCCGACCTGGCAAGTGGATCTGGCGTGGAAACCGCGCACCTACTCGACTTTCACCTTTCTCGCCCGCCAGGCCATGGCCGAAGGCGACGATGGCTCCGACGCGGTGAAAGCCACCTTCACCCAGATCGGTTGGCGTCACGGCTGGACCGAACGCATCACCAGCGTTGCCGAAGTCGGCATGGGCCATTACGTCTACGAAGGCCAGGACCGTAGCGACGATTTGCAGGACTACAAACTCGGCGTGAATTACGCAATGCGCCGCTGGCTGGACGTCGAAGTCGCCTACCGCCACCGCGATAACGACTCCGATGCCGACAACGAAAGCTTCACCCGCAATGTTTTCCAGATCACGTTCGACGTCAGTCTGTAGGAGGGTTGGGCCATGCATACGCGCCTGATTTTATTGTTGTTGCTGCTCTGGACAGTGCCCACGGTCGAGGCGGCGGACACCGACACCAATTACCGCCTGGCCGCTGGCGATGTCTTGCGCATCATCGTGTTCGGCGAGCCGGAACTGAGCTTCAAGAAGATCCGCCTCAACGATGCCGGCACCTTCTCCTACCCGTTTCTCGGCGAAATCGTCGCCAAGGGCCTGACGCCCAATCAGGTCGAACAGAAGATCGTCGATGGCCTGAGGCAAGGCTATCTGGTCGATCCGAAAGTCAGCCTCAGCCAGATCGAATACCGCCCGTTCTACATCAACGGCGAGGTGCAGAAGCCCGGCAGTTATCCCTTCCAGCCCGGGCTCACTCTGGAAAAAGCCATCGCCCTGGGTGGCGGCCTGACCGAACGCGCCTCAATGAAACGCGTGACGATTTTGCGCGGCAGTGGCGGCCCACCGGTCACCGAGAACATCTCGCGCACCACCGTCATCGCCCCCGGCGACACCATTTCCATTGCACAAGGCTTTTTCTGATCATGGACAACAGCCCAAGCACCTACCTCGAACGTCCGCTCCAGGGCCACTTGCCAACGCAAGCCGCCGACGAGTCGGACACCCTTGATCTGCTGCACCTGTGGCGGGTGATCTGGTCGGCGAAGTGGAACATCGCCTGGCTGGTGCTGCTCAGCTGCGCGCTGGCCGTAGCGGCACTGTCGTTCATCACGCCGCAGTACGTCGGCAGTGCGACACTGCTGATCAAGGACAAGACGCCGCCGGTGTTGAGTTTTCAGCAAGCCGCCGAATCCGGCGGTGCCACCACCACTGATTACTTGCAGACCCAGCAAGCCCTGCTGCAATCGCGGGAGTTGGCCGAGCGCGCCGTGCGCAAACTTGGCCTGACTACCAACCCGATCACCGATCCACGCCAGCAGGCGCAGAGTTGGTTCACCCCGCGCCAATGGCTGGCGGACCTCAATCGTGACCAGTGGCTGCCATGGCTGGACCTGTTGCCGCCGCCGAAGCCGCCGGCGACCGAAGAACAGGTGTTCAACGACGTCACGCAAAACCTGATGCTGCACACCAGCGTCAAATTCGTCGGCAAGAGCCAGTTGCTGGAAATCGACGTCGAATTGCCCGACCCCGCGCTCGCTGCGGCGGTGGCCAACGTCCTCGCCCAGGGTTTTATCGACAGCCAGCAGGACACCAGCCTGAAGTCTTCGCAAAACAACACCAGCTGGATGAACACCCGCCTGGTCGAGTTGCGCGACAACCTGCGCGTCGCCGAAAACAAGTTGCAGGCCTATCGCGAAGAACAGGGTCTGGTCGATGTCGACGGTGTCGCCACCATTAGTGCCAACGAGCTGCAGATGACCGGCAACCGCATGATCGATGCGCGCCGCGACCGTGCTGAAGCGGAGAGTCAGTTCCGTCAGGCGCAAGCCTTGAGCAACGGCGATATCAGCCGTTTGTCCAGCGTGCCGGCAGTGCTGAGCAATCCGCTGATTCAGCAGTTCCAGGCTGATCTGGCCAAGGCCCAGGCCAAAGTCGAAGAGTTGTCGGGCCGCTACGGGCCGAAGCACCCGGCGCTGATCTCCGCCCGTTCCGAACAGCGTACGGCGGCCAACAGCCTGCGCCTGCAAGTGCAGCAAGTGGTTGCCGGTATCGAGCGCCAGTATCAGCTGGCAGTGGCCAGCGAAGACGCGCTGCGCAAATCCTTCAACAGCAACAAGGCGCAGATTCAGGACATTTCGCGCAAGGAATTCCAGTTGCGCGAGTTCCAGCGTGAAGTCGACAGCACCCGAGCGCTGTACGAAACCTTCGTCACCCGCCTCAAGGAAACCGCTGCCACCTCGGACATGGATTCGGCCAAGGCGCGCATCGTCGACCCGGCGATCGCACCGCTGGAAGCGAGCAAACCGCGCAAGAACCTGATTCTCGCAATTGTTGCGCTGGTGGCTGCGGTCGTCGGCGTCGCCCTCGCCTTCCTCTTCGATACCCTGAGCAACACCTTCAAGACCGACGACACCGTCGAGAGCCTGCTCAATGTGCCGCTGCTCAGCGTCGTGCCGCTGGTGATGAAAATAAGCCGGCGGCAGCTGGCGCGGCTGTTCGAGGACAACGACCACCCGCGTTTCTGCGAAACCATCCGCAACCTGCGCACCTGGCTGATGCTGCAAAACAACGAACGGCCGGCGCAGGTGGTGCTGGTCACGTCTTCGGTGTCCGGCGAAGGCAAAAGCACCATTGCCAACAATCTCGCTTCGTCGCTGGCGCCGCTGGAACGGGTGCTGCTGATCGATGCCGATATGCGGCAGCCGACGCTGTCGCTGAACTTCGATTTCCCGCCCCAAAGCCCCGGCCTCTCCAACCTCATGGCCGGCACCGCGCGGCTGGAAGACTGCATCCGCAGCGTCGGCAATCTCGACATGCTCCCGGCCGGCTGCCTGACGCCATCGGCGCTGGATCCGTTCGAGGCACCGCGTTTGAAAGCCTCGAGCAGTTCGAGCAATGCCGTGGCGCCGGCGCAGGATTTGCTCAGCTCACCGCGCCTCGGCCGGCTGTTGCAGATTCTCAAGTCGCGCTACCGGCACATCATCATCGATTCGCCGCCGGCAGAAATTGTCAGTGACGCGCTGTTGCTGGCCCAGCATTCCGATGCGGTGATCTACGTGGTCAAGGCGCAGAGCACGCCGGTCGGCCAGGTGCGCAAAAGCATCGCCGTGTTGCAGCAGAGCCAGGCGCCGGTATTCGGCGTGGTGCTCAATCAGGTCGATCTGCGCAAGGCGCGCAAGTACGGCCATGGCCATTCCCGTTCCTTCTACGACTACGACTTCGCCCCGCGCTGATCCTTCGGGCCGTGCCGCCCGGCAACAGCAAATCCTTCCCTGTTCGACGAATCGGAGATCGCGCCGATGACCTCGCAATATTCCGCGCAAATGGCACACCGTCGCGGCCTCACCTTCTGGGTGCAATGGCTGTGCGCAATGACCCTGGTCAACCTGTTGCTGATCGTGCTGGTGCACTGGCGCATCGGCGAGTTGCCCAGTGAATATCGGCTGCTGATCATTCTCACGGTGCTTGGCTCGATGCCGGTCTACGGCCTGGTGCAGGTCTACCACAAGCGCCATGGTCTGCTGGTCGGGCTCGGGCGTTTGCTCGCCGGCTGGCTGATTCTGCTCGGGCTGCTGATGAGCATCGCCTTCGTCACCCAGACCAGCGCGTTATTCTCCCGGCAAGTGGTGATTGTCTGGGCCGTGGTGGGTTTTCTCGCCCAGGCGGCGACGTTTCTGCCGCTGCACCTGTTCGTGCGCATGTACACCAAGATGATCTGCAACGAGCGCCGCGCGGTGATCATCGGCACCTGCCCGACCGCCCATGAACTGGCGCGCAAACTGCTCGACCCGGATCGCGCACTGCTGCTGGGTTTTGTCGCGGCGAAAGCCGACAGCGGCCCGGCGCCGAGCATCCTGCCGCTGCTCGGCGAGGTCGAGGACATTCGCGAAATCATCACGCGGTTGCAGGCGCGGCGCGTGTACATCGTGCTGCCGATGGCTGAGGCAGCGACCATCGAAGCGCTGTACATCAACCTGCTCGACATGAACGTCGACGTGGTGTGGATTCCGGATCTGGGCAGCATGGTCCTGCTCAATCATTCGATCTCCGAGATCGAGCGCATGCCGGCGATCTATCTCAACGAAAGCCTGCTCACCTCGCACCCCGGCAGCCTGTTCTGCAAGGACCTGTTTGAACGCAGCGTCGCTGCGGTGGCGCTGATTCTGCTCAGCCCGCTGCTGCTCGGCGTGGCCATCGCGGTCAAGCTGAGCTCGCCGGGGCCGGTGCTGTTCAAGCAGAACCGCCATGGCTGCGACGGCGAAGTGATCCGCGTGTGGAAATTCCGCTCAATGCGCGTGCACGACGATCAGCAAGTGCGTCAGGCCACCCGCGACGACGACCGCGTCACGCCGCTGGGGCGCTTTCTGCGACGCAGCTCGATCGATGAGCTGCCGCAACTGTTCAACGTACTGTTCGGTCACATGGCGCTGGTCGGCCCGCGCCCGCACGCAGTCACCCACAACATCTATTACACCGGCAAGGTGCGCGCCTACATGGCGCGGCATCGGCTCAAGCCTGGCATCACCGGGCTGGCACAGATCACCGGGCATCGCGGCGAAACCGAGACCGTGGAAAAGATGCAGCGCCGGGTCGCCCAGGACCTCAATTACATCAATCAATGGTCGCTGTGGCTGGACATCAAGATCCTGCTGAAGACGCCCTTCACCCTGTTCTCGAAAAACATCTACTGACAGCGGCCTGCGCTCTGGCCCACCCCGCCACGCATGAGGTTTTCCCATGAATGTGAGTGTATTCGGTATCGGTTATGTCGGACTGGTCCAGGGCGCCGCGCTGGCCGAGGTTGGCCACAACGTGCTGTGTGTGGATGTCGATGCGGCCAAGGTGCAGGCCTTGAACGACGGCACTCTGCCCATCTACGAACCCGGGCTGAAAAGCCTGGTGCGGGACAATCATCACAGCGGCCGTCTGCAATTCGGCAGTGATCTGGCCGCTGCGGTAAAGCACGGCGATGTGTTGCTGATCGCGGTCGGCACGCCGCCGGACGAGGACGGCTCGGCGGATCTCAAACATGTGCTCAGCGTCGCCCGCACCATCGGCGAGCACCTGCGCGGCGAGCAGATCATCGTCGACAAATCCACGGTGCCGGTGGGCACGGCGGATCGGGTGCGCGAATGCATCAGCGCCATCCTCGGCGAAAGCGGCCGTGGTGCACTGACCTTCGATGTGGTTTCCAATCCGGAATTTCTCAAGGAAGGCTGCGCGGTCGACGACTGCATGCGCCCCGACCGGATCATCATCGGCACCGACAGCCCGCGCGCTGAAGCAGTGATGCGCGAGCTGTACGAACCGTTCAATCGCAGCCGCGAAAAAATCATCGTCATGGATGTGCGCAGCGCCGAGCTGACCAAGTACGCGGCCAACTGCATGCTCGCGACCAAGATCAGCTTCATGAACGAAATGGCCGGGCTCGCGGAAAAGCTCGGCGCCGACATCGAAATGGTTCGCCACGGCATCGGCTCGGATCCACGCATCGGCTATCAGTTCATCTACCCCGGCATCGGTTATGGCGGCTCCTGTTTCCCCAAGGATGTGCGGGCGCTGATCCACGCCGCCCACGGCGTCGACATCGATGCGCGCCTGCTCCGCGCGGTGGAATCACGCAACAACGAGCAGAAAAGCACGCTGTTTCACAAGATCGCCGAGCACTTCAACGGCGCGCTGGAAGGCAAAACCTTCGCGCTGTGGGGCCTGAGCTTCAAGCCCAACACTGACGACATGCGCGAAGCCCCCAGCCGCGTGCTGATGGAGGCGTTGTGGCGAGCCGGCGCCAGCGTGCAGGCGTTCGACCCGAAAGCCATGGAACAGGCGCAGCAGCTTTACGGCGCGCGCGATGACCTCTCGTTGGCGGGGACCAAAGAGGCGGCGCTGAAAAATGCCGACGCGCTGGTGATCGTCACCGAATGGCAATCGTTTCGCGCACCAGACTTCGAACTGCTCGCCCGCCAGTTGAAAACTCCGCTGATCTTCGATGGCCGCAATCTGTTCGATCCGCAACGCCTCAGCGCACGCGGCTTCACCTACATCAGCGTCGGACGGCCAACCTGCGCCGCTGAAGCACAGGATCTCGCGTCATGATCCACCTGGAATTGCTCGACCGTTATTCGCCGGCGCTGCTGGACTCCAACCGGGCCTTCTCCTTTCTCAACTTCGCCTCGATCGGCAGTTTCATCCGCCAGCCGCCGCCGTCGCTGGCGTATTTCTGCGACGGCATGCTGATGTCCGGGTTCATGTCGCGCATCACCGGGCGCGCGGTGCAGCGGGTCAGTTTCGATTTCACCTCGATTGCCGACCCGGTGCTGAGTGAATCCGAGCAGCGCGGCAAGCGCGTGTATGTGGTCGGTGCGAAGCAGGCAGAGCTTGACCGCTTCGTGGAAAAACTCGGCACGCAGTACCCGCGCCTGCAATTGGTCGGCGCACACAACGGTTACTTCGACGCCGAACAAGGTGCGGCAATTCAAGCTGACATCCGCCGACAGCGCACCAACCTGCTGCTGGTCGGTCTCGGTGCAGGTCTGCAGGAGCGCTTTATCCTCGAAGCACTGCGCGGTGGTTTCAGCGGCGTGGCGTTCACCTGCGGCGGTTTCATTCGTCAGGAGGCCAATGCCAGCGAGCGTTACTACCCCGACGCGATCAATCGCCTGCACCTGCGCGCCTTTTACCGCATGTATCGCGAGCCGCACACGATCAAGCGTTACCTGCTCGACTACCCGAGCAATGCGCTGCGCCTGACCGAACTGATTCTGCGCCAGCAAGTGGCAATCAATGTCACTGCCCCATGAGGATTGTGCCGATGCATATTCTGTTCACGCTCAAGGATTATCAGACTGGCGGCGGCGTCGAGTGCGTGCAGCAACGCCTCGCCGAGCAGTTTCTGGCGGACGGACGGCGGGTGAGTTTTTTCGTCATGAACGGCGACTCGCCCAACGTTGACGGCGCGCCGAGCATGGCCGGTGGCGGCGGCGGCCTTGCTGGCTGGCTGAAATCGATCGTACTGCTGCGCCGGCTGATTCGCCGCGAAGGCGTGACGCACCTTATTGGCGCCAAGGAACAGGCCAATCTCTGCACCTGGTTCGCCACCCTGGGCAGTCCCTGCAAAGTCATCTACACCCGCCATGCCGCGCTGGATTGTGCCGAGCAGAACACCGGGCGCGCCAGCCTGCGGCTGTTGTACGCGCTGTACCTGTGCGGCAGCGGCAAGGTGGTCGCGGTGTCCCACGGTCTGCGCCAGTCGCTTGCCGGGTTGATGCCGTGGGGGCGACCGCGTATTCGTTATTGCCCGAACGCAGTGATCAGCGAACAACTGATGCGTGCGGCACAAGCGCCGTTGCCCGGTGGTGTGCCCCATCATTACTGGCTGGGCATCGGCCGATTGGTGCACACCAAGGGCTTCGATCTGCTGCTCGACGCCTACGCGCTGGCGGCGCAACAACGCCCGCTGCCGTATCTGGTGATTGCCGGCGACGGCCCGTTGCGCACAGCGCTTGAAGCGCAGGCACAACGGCTGGGCATCGAACGCCTGGTGCATTTCACCGGGCATCTGCGCAATCCCTATCCGCTGATCCGCCATTCGCAACTGTTGGTGCTCAGCTCTTTGCACGAAGGCTTGCCGACGGTGCTGGTCGAGGCGCTGGCGCTGGGCACTCCGGTGATCTCCACCGATTGTGGCAGCGGGCCGCGCGAGTTGCTCGAAGATGGACGCCTCGGGCGTTTGGTCGGTGTCAATGATGTGCCGGCCCTGACCGAGGCAATGCTCGACAGTCTGGCCAACCGCGAACCGGCAGCTCCAGCCCGACATTCAGTCAGCGAAGCGATCCTGCCCTATACCAGCCAGTACGCCGCCCAGGCCTATTACCAGGTATGGAACCGATGAAAAAGCTGCTGATCATCCTCCAGGACCTCGGCGCCGGTGGCGCGGAGAAAATGATGGTGCGCCTCGCCGGCGCCTTGGTTGAGGCCGGCAATGAAGTCACGCTGCTGATGCTCACCGGTGCCGGCATCAATCAACCGGCGCTCGACCCACGGGTCAGGCAAGTGTTGCTCGACAGCCCGCGCAGCGCCGCTGCCGTGCCCGCGCTGATGCGCTTTTTGCGCAGCAATCGCTACGACGCGCAACTGGCGGTGCTCACTCATGTCAACGTCGTGGCGATTGCCGCCGCCGCGTTGTCCGGTACCTTGGCGCGGCTGCATGTCAGCGAGCGCAATGCCTTTTCGCGGGACAAGCACGTCAACCCGGCCCTGTCGGTCAAGCTCGCCTACTGGCTGGCGCCGTGGCTGTACCGGCTGATTCCCAACCCGGTGATCTGCGTGTCGCAAGGCGTCGCCGAAGACCTGGTCGACACCACCATCGCCCGCCCGCGCGATGTGACGACCGCTGACAACCCGGTGCTCGACAACGATTTTCGCGACAAACCCGCCGCCGCGCCCAGCCATCCCTGGCTGAAGGACAAAACCACCCCGGTAATCGTCGCTGTAGGACGCCTGGCGCAACAAAAAGGCTTCGACACCCTGATCGACGCCTTCGCCCGCCTGCCGCAAGGCGATGCGCGGCTGATCATCTTCGGCGAAGGCGCTTTGCGCGGCGAACTGCTGGCCCAGGCGACAGCGCTCGGCGTTGCAGAGCGTTGCGATCTGCCGGGGTATGCCAGCGACCCCATCGCCGAAATCGCTCGGGCCGATTGCTTTGTTTTGTCGTCACGTTTCGAAGGCAGCCCCAACGCCCTGGTCGAAGCCCTGTCGACCGGCACGCCGGTCGTGGCGACCCGCTGCCCGTACGGCCCGCAGGAAATTCTCGCCGATGGCGCCGTCGCGCCCTTGGTCGAGGTCGACGACCCCGCCGCGCTCGCCGTCGCGATCAGCCAACAATTGGCCACGCCGCGAGCCGTGCATCGCCAGCGCCGCATTGATGCTGCCGCGCGCTTTGTCAATGCTCGCGCGGTGCAGACCTACCTCAAGGCGTTACTCGGGAGGCGCTGAGATGAACCGCCTGCAAGTGCGTTATTCGACGCTGGCCGATGCCTTCACCCTATTCGGTGTGCTGTTCTATACGCAAGTGATCGGCTTCTTTTTGCGCCTGGGCAATGTGAGCACGCTGGACGATGCCCAGCAGGATCTGGAAGGCAATCTGGCCAATCAAGTCTGCGGTTTGCTGACCTTGCTGGTGCCGCTGTTTTTCTTCATCCGGCACAAGGTGTTCCTCAGCAAGAGTTTCTACCGGCAGAACCTGTTCTTGCTGTTGTTTCTCGGCTGCGTGGCGGCGTCGATCAGTTGGTCGAGCGAGCCGATGCTCAGCTTCAAGCGTTTCATTGCGCTGCTCAGCGTGGTGTTCTTTGCCGGTTTTATCGCTTGGCGCTACAGCATCGAGCGGATCGCTTTTCTGTTCGGCTGCGTGATCGGTGCAGCGGCACTAGTCGGGTTGATCTTCGCCGTGATTCGCCCGGACATCGCCTTCATTTCCGGCGGCATCCGTGACGGTGCGTTTCGCGGGGTGTTCGCGGAAAAGAATGCCGGTGCACGCCTGAACGCTATTGCGATCCTGTTGCTGCTGCCGATGATCCGCCAGCGCAACCCAATGGCCATGCTCTACGGCCTGTTCGCGCTAATTGCCATTGGCCTGGCGCAGTCAGCCACGGCGATTGCGCTGATCGTCGCCGGCACCGCCAGTTACGCCTACTTCATCACGCTGATCCGCTTGCGCATCAACCGCTCACTGTTGGCGTTCACAGCGGCGACGCTGGTGTTCTTCCTTCTGTGTGGCGTGCTCTACGCCAACTACGCGATGCTGCTGGAACTGGTTGGCCGTGACCCGTCGCTGACCGACCGCACGCTGATCTGGGAGCTGTTGCAGCCGCTGATCGATGCGCAATTTCTCAAGGGCTACGGTTTCGGCGCGTTCTGGGCCAGTGCCGATGCCGATGCGTTCATCACGCGGTGGGGCTACATCGGCAATGCCCACAGCGGCTACGTCGAAACCCTGCTCAACGGCGGTTTGATCCAGTTGATCGCCCTGCTGCTGATGTTTGCCCAGACCCTGAGCAAGCGCTATCGCGCAATCACCGCAGATCAGTCCGCGCGCTATCAGGCCTGTGCGCTGGTGATCATCGGCCTGTTCGTCGTTACCAATTACGTCGCCTACGTGATCCCAAACTATCGCTCGGGTGAGTTCCTGATCTTCTGCGTGCTCAGCCTGACCTTCCGCCACCACCTCGTCGCCCGTCCGCAGCCGCTGCCAGCGGCGAATGCTCGGCCAATGCGCGGCACTTTCCGGGAGCAACGCCCATGCTGAATGATCCCTCCGCCGTCACCGTGTGCGTGGTGATTCCGCTGTACAACGCCGCCGCCAGCATCCAACGCACACTGGACTCGGTGTGCGCACAGACCCGCCTGCCGGACAAAGTCATTGTCGTCGATGATGGTTCCAGTGATGCCGGTCCAGAGATCGTCAAGCACTACGCCGCGCCCTTGCCCATCGTGCTGTTGCAGCAGCCCAACCAAGGCCCGGCGAGTGCGCGCAATCACGGCGTGTTCAGCGCCGAAGAAACCTTTATCGCCTTCCTCGATGCCGATGACCGCTGGCATCCGGAAAAACTGCAAAAACAACTGGCGCTGCACGCGGAGTTGACCCGACAGGGACGCAAAGTCGGCTTGATCGATTGCTTTCAGATGAGCGAATTCAGCGACGGCAAACGCCAATTGGAGGACCGCTGCAAACACGGCGAGCACTTTGCCGACTTCATGCGCGAGAACATCATCAACGGCACCTCCGGCGTACTCGCCCTGCGCGAGATCATCGTCGCCATTGGCGGCTTCGATCAGAGCCTGCGTTTTGCTGAGGATCGCCTGCTGTGGACGCGCATCGCGGAAATCAGCGAGATCCACAGCGTGCCGCAGATCCTCCACTGGCGCGCCGTCAACGCCGCCAACATCACCGCGCAACCGCACAAGTATTACCCGCACAAACTGCGCTTCATCCAGCTGTACCTGGCGCGTTACGGCACCCGGCTGAACAAACAGCAACGGATCTATTTCGTCCTCGCCAACCACGTGGAATTTCTCAATGCGTTTTCCCGGCGCGGCGATCATCGACGGGTTATCGAGGTGTTCCGGCAGATGCTCGGGCATTCGTGGCAGACGCTGTTCTTCTTCCAGGGCAAACCGACCCTGCGCTACCTCTACGCCTGCTTGAAAAGCCTGGGCAACAGCCGCTGAATTACAGGGATCGCGCCATGGCCAACCGTCGCCTGATGACCCTCGTATGGATTTTCACCGAGAAGTTCGGCCTGATCTTTCTGTCGATGATTACCTTCGTCGTCTACGCGCATCTGCTGACGCCGACGGAGCTGGGCATTGGCACGCTGATCATCGCCGTGGTCGAAGTGGTCGGCATTCTATTCTCGTCGATGCTGGAAGATCCGCTGGTGCGCCTGCAACGTGTCGAGGACAAACACATCAGCAGCGTGTTCTGGTTTGCCGTGCTGGTCAGTCTGTTGTCGATTGCTTTGATTTCGCTGGCAGTGGTGCTGTATACGCCGTCCACCGCGCTGCGCTGGATGACCGCTGTGGCCTCGGTGAAAATCCTTTTCACCCTGATGGCGCGGGTGTATGTGGCGCAAATGCGCCGCAGCGGCAATTTCAAGTTGCTGGCCTCGCGTACCTTGCTCGGCAAAGTCGCGGGCGGTGTCGGCGGTGTGGCTGTGGCGATGCTGGGTTTCGGCCCGTGGGCGGTGGTTGCCCAGGCGCTGATCATGGACAGCGTTTCCACACTGGTACTGATGCGCAGCGAGCGTCGGCGCATTCCCTTCCTTATCGACCGCCAGGTGCTAGGCGAACTGCTGCGCGCCGGTCTCCCCGTCTGCGTCAACGTGATGAGTTCGCAAACCCTGCAACGCGGCGTCAACCTGATTCTCGGCCTGACTGCCGGGGCGCATGCGGTGGGCATGTTCAACCTGGCCATGCGCATCATCGACCTGCCGCGCTCGGCGATCTACAACGGCTTGATGAGTTACGCCCTGCCGGTGTTCGCCCGGCGCAGTGCCGAACCGGCGCGGCTGATCGGGATGATTGGCGATTCCACGGCGATCAGCGGCTTCGTGCTGACACCGCTGTTCTGCGGCATCGCCCTGACCGCCGAGGACATCATCCTGCTGATCTTCGGCGCGAAATGGGCCGATGCGATTCCCTTGCTGCAAGTGCTCGCCTGCACGGCGGCGCTGGGCAACCTGGCGCTGTATGCAACCACTGCGCTGGTGGCGGTCAACCGCACGCATTTGACCCTCAAGGCGGAAGTCGCCACCACCTTGCTCGCGCTGGTGCTGGTGTATCTGCTCGGCGCGAGCTACGGCGGCATGGCGGCGGCGCTGGCTTTGCTGCTGCGCATGCTGCTGATCACGCCGTTGCAGGTACGCGGCCTGCACGCCGCGATCGGTTACGACTGGCGCAGCTTCTTTCAGTCCGGTTACCGCAGCCTGCTTGCCTCTCTCGTGATGGTCGTCGTGGTGATGTGGGCGTCGCGGCAAACCGGCCTGTCCGGCTACGCGCACCTGGCCGGCGATATTGCCATCGGCGCGCTGACCTATGCCTTGGCCTACAGCCTGCTGCACCCGCGCTGGCCGCAAGAATTCAAGTTGGTGTTTACCGCCCACTGAGCTGCATTTCCTCGCAATGGAGCACGTCGTCATGCGCAAAACCACGTTGATCACGGGCGGTGCCGGCTACATCGGTTCGCACACGGCATTGCAACTGATCGGATCCGGACACTCGGTACTGATCCTCGACAACCTGTGCAACAGCAGCCGCGAAGCAGTCGCACGGCTGGAGCTGTTGAGTCACTCGCACGTCGATTTCATCGAGGGCGATATCCGCGACGCCGCGCTGCTGGACGAGATTTTCAGCACCTACGCGATTGATGCAGTGCTGCATTTCGCCGGCCTCAAAGCCGTTGCGCAGAGCGTGCGCCGGCCGCTGGATTACTACGCCAACAATGTCGTTGGCACCCTGAGCCTGTGTCAGGCGATGGCCCGCGCCCACGTGTTCAATCTGGTGTTCAGTTCCTCGGCCACCGTCTATGGCGAGCCGAGCGTGATGCCGATCGTGGAATCGCATGGCACCGGCAAACCGGCTAACCCGTACGGGCGCTCGAAGCTGGTGATCGAAGAACTGCTCAGCGACCTCGCCCTCGCGGATGCGCGCTGGAGCATCGCTGTGCTGCGTTACTTCAACCCGATCGGCGCGCACCAGAGCGGGCTGATCGGCGAAGCGCCCAACGGTCGGCCGAACAATCTGCTGCCGTGCCTGACCGAGGTTGCCAGCGGCCAGCGCGCTGCGTTGACTGTTTACGGCAACGACTATCCAACCGTCGACGGCACCTGTATTCGCGACTACATCCATGTGCTGGATCTGGCCGAAGGTCATCTCAAGGCGCTACAGGTTTTGCAGGACGATGAACATGGCCTGCACGTGTGGAATCTCGGCACCGGCAGCGGCTACAGCGTCTTGCAGATCATCAGCGCCTTCGAAGACGTCACCGGCCTGCGCATTCCCTACCGCTTCGCCCCGCGCCGCGCCGGTGATGTCGCCGAGTGCCGCGCCGATGCGAGCAAGGCCGGGCGCGAACTGGGCTGGCGGGCGGAGCGCGAGCTCACGCAAATGCTCATCGACAGCTGGCGCTGGCAGACCAACAACCCCTGGGGCTACCGCCCGCAACCGGCGCCGCTGCTGGCGGTGGGCACGTAATAACGGGGCAAATCCACGTTAGGGACGACTCATGAACAGATCACGCTGCTTGCTGTTGGTTTTGCTGCTGCTGAGCGCTGGCGCCAACGCCAATATTCCACGACCGGTGGCTGACGGACTGGTGCTGTGGCTGGACGGCAATGATCCGGCCTCGATGACGCTGGAGGGACAAAATCAGGTCGTGCGCTGGCTGGATAAATCCGGCAAGGGCAATGACGTGGTCGTCGACAACCGCGCGGCGACGACTTTGCCCACACGCGTCGATGGCGCCGTCAACGGCCACGGCGTGGTGCGCTTCAGCGGCACGGCGGCGTTCATGGGCCAGACGATCCGCACAAGCAAAGGGCCGGTGACGGTGTTCGTTGTCTCGCGGCGTCTGCCCGAGCAAGCCGGCGGCAAGGCCTGGCAGCGCCTGTTCAGCTCGCGGCCGCAACTGGCGGATAACGATAACGTCGCGCCGAACTTCGGCATCAGCGTGCAGCAGACCAGCGCGTACGAGCCGGCGCTGGCGTTGCTGGAAACCACTGACGTGCCGATCGGCCCGTTTGCGGTGGCGCGCAATGTGGTGGGCACCTCGGAAATCCTCCGCGGTGACATCGCCGAAGTACTGGTTTATGACCGCCCATTCAGCAGCCAGGAAGAACGCCGCAACGTGTTCGAATATCTGGCGCAAAAGTGGGCGGTCGCCATTCCGCAACAGGTCGATGCCTGGACTCGCGTCGGTCCGCTAGGCCCGACCCCGACGCACGTTACGCCCGACCTGCCGTTATCGGACCAGGCCAATGCCGGCGGTTGGAAACGCGATACGCGGCTGTCCGACGAATTCAACGGCAGCGCCCTCGATGCCGAACGCTGGCACGTCAACAACGCCACCGGCACCGATTCCCTCGGGCGCAAACCGGCGCTGTTTTTGCCGGAGAACGCCAAGCTCGGCAACGGCAATCTGAACATCACTTTCCGCAAGCAGACCTTGCCGGAAAAATACGTCGCACTGGGCTACAAGGACTACAGCTCGGCGATGGTGCGAACCAACGAACGGGGGATGTACGGCTATTACGAAGCCCGGGCGAAACCGATGAACTCTGCCGGTTCCAGTGCCTTCTGGCTGGCCTGGACGGGGCTGCCGGACAACGCCACGGAAATCGATATCTTCGAAATCGGCGGCAAGACCCGAAACGAAGCCTTTGATCGCCGGTACAACATGAACGCGCATGTCTGGGCCAGACCGCAGAATGATCAACACTTGAGTTCCGGCAGTACCTGGGTCGCACCGTGGCGGCTGGCCAATACCTTTCACGTCTACGGCTTTGACTGGCAACCCGAGACTTTGCGCTGGTACGTCGACGGCGTGCTGGTGCGAGAGGCGAAAAACAACTACTGGCATTTCCCGATGCAAATCGTCTTCGACAGCGAAGCGATGTGGGACTGGTTCGGCGTGGTCGACGATGCTGACCTGCCGTCGGTGTTTCGCATCGATTACGTCAGGGTCTGGACGCGCTCAGAGCAATAAGTCAGCGCTCAGCGGTTACGGACCAGCGCCTGCATCTCCCCCCTGGCCTGCGTGCAGCTCCTGCGGCGTGCCGCCCTGCACGATCTCGCCGTCCTCCAGCGCCATCCCTCCCCCTCGATACCCGCACCCCCCAAAACCGCTCGGAAAGGTTGGAGCGCGCCAAGCCAACTGTGCGTTGCACACGCTCACTCATTCTCGTGACCGTGCGCATCGGCACAGGACAATCGTCCGGACTCGCCGCCGGCAATTCGTTCTGCCTGATCGATGCCACGTTTGAGCGCGTCCTCGACTTCCCACTCCACGCCGGGCAATTTCCTGATGCGCTCGTAGGCGCATTCGCCGGTCGCGGTGTAAACGCTGATGAACATTTCGACGTCGCCATCATCGGCTTCCCGTGCCCGTACCTCGATATGACAGCCGTTTTCAACCTCTTCGGTATGGCACTTTTCCGCCTTTTCCGTCGCCTTCCATTTGTTGTAGGTTTCGCCGCGTTTGAACATGTCGTACTCCTGAACTCAACTCGCTCACATCAAAGATCTTTCCTTTGGCGGAATAATTCCACGGACTGCCAAGAGGCATTTTCAGCATAGCGCGTTGATTCGCGCCCGCCGTTTCGCTAGTTCAACCGTTCGTCAGCTTGCGTAACATTCTGTAAAACCAACGCCGGAATGCTCATTCAAAAAGTTCGTGGCCCAGGCGAGCTCAAGTACAACTCGTTATTCAGCCCAGTGTGATTAGCCGGTACAGAAACAGGGTTTTCTGTCCATGGCCAACTGTTGCCCGAAGAAAACAAGGATCGATATAAAGAACAGGAGCATGTATGAAGCGAACAATCAGCTATTGCCTGGTCTATCTCGCTACCAGCGTTCTGCTCGCCGGTTGCAATCTGGTGGTGTTCAACCCCAAGGGCGATGTTGCCCGCGATGAACGCGACCTGATCATTCTCGCCACGGGCCTGATGCTGTTGGTGGTGATCCCGGTCATCGTCATGACCTTCCTGTTCGCCTATCGCTACCGCGCGACCAACAAGAAGGCCCGTTATTCGCCGCGTTGGGCCAGTTCGCACAAGATCGAAGCGGTGGTCTGGGGCGTGCCGTTCCTGATTATTTGCGTACTCGGCTGGGTGACCTGGGAAACCACCCATGCACTCGATCCCTATCGCCCGTTGGACTCCGACGTGCCGCACCTCAATGTGCAAGTGGTGGCAACGGACTGGAAATGGCTGTTCATTTACCCCGATCTGGGTATTGCCTCGGTCAATGAACTGGCGATACCGGTGAATACGCCGGTAAGTTTCACCGTCACTTCCGACGCGGCCATGACTTCATTCTTTATTCCGGCACTCGGTGGGCAGATATATGCCATGGCCGGCATGCAGACCAAGTTGCATTTGATCGCCAATGAAATCGGCCAGTATCGCGGGATTGCTGCGAACTATAACGGCCACGGTTTTTCCGACATGCACTTCAGCACCCTGGCACTCAGTGGCGCGGATTACGAAGCGTGGGTCAACAAAGTCAAAGCGGCGCCCGGGCAACTTGATCAAGCCAGTTACGCGGAATTAGCCAAGCCCTCCGTCGCGCACAAGATCACTTATTACTCGGCTGTGCAGGAGCGACTGTTTCTCGACATCGTCGACAAGTACGAAGGAATGAACAAAGCACCGCGCAAGAAGGAAACCCAGGTGCAAAGCAACAGCGACGATGTGCGCGTCAATCAACAACCGAGTCTGCTGGCCGAGGAGCGTTAAATCATGTTCGGGAAACTTTCATGGGACGCGGTTCCATTGCACGAGCCGATTGTCATGTACACCCTGGCTATCGTCGGCCTGATGGGTTTTGCCCTGGTCGGTACCGTCACCTGGAAGCGCAAGTGGGGCTACCTGTGGCGCGAGTGGTTCACTTCGGTGGATCACAAGAAAATCGGCTGCATGTACATCATCGTCGCGCTGGTCATGCTGCTGCGCGGTTTCTCCGACGCGATCATGATGCGCACCCAGCAGGCCATGGCTTCGAGCGGCGGCCCGGGTTATCTGCCGCCGGAACACTACGACCAGATCTTCACCGCCCACGGCGTGATCATGATTTTCTTCATGGCCATGCCGTTCGTAGTCGGCCTGATGAACATCGTCGTGCCACTGCAGATCGGCGCCCGCGACGTCGCCTACCCGTTCCTCAATGCGCTGAGTTTCTGGCTGTTCGTGGTTGGCGCGGCACTGGTGAACATCTCGCTGGGCGTTGGTGAGTTTGCCCGCACCGGCTGGGTCGCCTACCCGCCCCTGTCCGAGCTCGGCTACAGCCCCGGAGTCGGGGTGGATTACTACATCTGGTCATTACAGATATCCGGCATAGGGACGCTGTTAACCGGGGTTAACTTCTTCGTGACCATCCTGAAGATGCGCACCGAAGGCATGACCCTGTTCAAGATGCCGGTGTTCACCTGGAACGCACTGTGCACCTCGATCCTGATTCTCGCTGCGTTCCCGATCCTGACCGCCACCCTGTTGATGCTGACCCTCGATCGTTATCTGGGTATGCACTTCTTCACCAACGAGGCCGGCGGCAACCCGATGATGTACGTCAACCTCATCTGGGCGTGGGGGCATCCGGAGGTGTACATCCTGATTCTGCCGGCGTTCGGGATCTTCTCGGAGATCGCCGCGACCTTCAGCAGCAAGCGCCTGTTCGGCTATGTCTCGCTGGTGTGGGCGACGATTGCGATCACGATCCTGTCGTTCATCGTCTGGCTGCACCACTTCTTCACCATGGGCGCGGGGGCCAACGTCAACGCGTTCTTCGGCATCATGACGATGATCATTGCAGTGCCGACCGGGGTGAAGATCTTCACTTGGCTGTTCACCATGTATCGCGGCCGCGTGCGCTTCGAAACGCCGATGCTGTGGACGCTGGGCTTTATCGTCACGTTCAGTATCGGCGGCATGACCGGCGTGCTGCTGGCGGTGCCCGGGGCCGACTTCCTGCTGCACAACAGCCTGTTTCTGATCGCGCACTTCCATAACGTGATCATCGGCGGCGCCGTGTTCGGCTACATGGCCGGGCTGACTTACTGGTTCCCCAAGGCGTTCGGCTTCCGCCTCAACGACCGCCTCGGGCGCATTGCGTTCTGGTGCTGGCTGGTCGGTTTCTACTTCGCGTTCATGCCGTCTTACGTGCTCGGTTTCATGGGCATGACCCGGCGCCTGAACCATTTCGACAACCCTGCCTGGCAACCGTGGCTGCTGCTGGAACTGTTTGGCGTCGGCATCATTCTTTGTGGCGTGTCCGCGCAGGCGTTGCAGCTCTACGTAAGTATCCGCAACCGCGCGAAACTGCGCGACCTGACCGGCGACCCGTGGGACGGTCGCACGCTGGAATGGGCCACGGCCTCGCCGCCACCGTTCTATAACTTCGCCGAGCAACCGAAAGTCAACGATCTCGACGCCTATTGGGGCATGAAAGAGCGCGGCGTCAGCACCCTCAGTCACACCGACTACCGCGCCATTCACATGCCGCGCAACACCTCCGCCGGCCTGGTGATCAGTGTCTTCGCGCTGATCTGCAGCTTCGCCTTGGTGTGGCATATCTGGTGGCTGGCGATCTTCGGCTTGGTCGCTTCGGTGGTGGCGATGATCGTGCGCAGCTATGACGAAGACATCGACTATTTCGTCCCGGCGCAGGAAGTGGCGCGGATTGAAAAAGCGCGTCTCAAAGACTTGGCGGAGGCTTGAACATGTCCAACATCGTTCTGGATAAAGACATCGCGCACAGCCATGAACATGGCCACGAAGACGCGGGCTCGATGCGCATTTTCGGTTTCTGGATCTACCTGATGACCGACTGCATCCTGTTTGCGACGCTGTTCGCAGGCTATGCGGTACTGCGTGACAGCGTGGCTGGCGGGCCTTCGACCGTCGACATTTTCGAACTGCCCTACGTCCTTGCCGAAACCGCGTTGCTGCTGCTCAGCAGCATCACTTACGGCTACGCGATGCTGGCGATGAACCGCAATGACAAATCCCACGTGCTGCGCTGGCTTGGCGTCACCTTCGTGCTGGGTTGCGGCTTCATCGCCATGGAAATCAACGAATTCCATCATCTGATCGCAGAAGGCTACGGGCCGGATCGCAGCGGTTTCCTCACCGCGTTCTTCACCCTCGTCGGCACCCACGGCGCCCACGTGCTCAGTGGTCTGGTGTGGATGGCGGTGTTGATGCTGCAAGTGCGCAGCCGGGGCCTGACCAATACCAACACCACGCGCCTGAGTTGCCTGAGCCTGTTCTGGCACTTCCTCGATGTGGTGTGGATCTGCGTATTTACCGTGGTTTATCTGCTGGGGGTGGTGTGACATGTATAACCAGAGCCCGATTCATAGCAGTGCCGGCACCAGCCATGGCACCAGTCGTTCGTACATGGTCGGTTTCATCATTTCGGTGATTCTGACCGTCATTCCCTTTGGCCTGGTCATGTACCCGACGTTGCCACGCAGCGTCACCGCCTGGGTGGTGGTTGCACTTGGCGTGGTGCAGGTCTTCGCCCACCTCAAATATTTCCTGCATCTGGACACCGCCAAGGAGCAACGCTGGAACCTCAGAGCGCTGATCTTCTCGGTGGTGATCATTCTTCTGCTGGTGGGGCTTTCGCTATGGATCATGGACAGCATTCACCACAACATGCTGGCGCACTGAAGCAATGGCGGCTGTCGCTGAATGTCGGGCTGGAACTGACCAAGCCCGGCATCATCGTCGGCAATCTGGCTTCGGTGTTCGGCGGCTATCTGCTTGCCGCCGGTGGCCGCCCGGTGTCCCTGGCGCATTTATTGACCGCCCTGCTCGGCACCGCGCTGGTCATCGCTTGCGGTTGCGTGATCAACAACTGCGTCGACCGCGATATCGACCGGCGCATGGTGCGCACCTGTCATCGGGCGCTGGCCGTTCGCGCTGTGTCGTTGCCCAGTGCGTTTTGCTACGCGGCAGTGCTGGGTGTGATCGGCTTCGGTTTGCTGTGGGTCGGCACCACAGCACTGGCCTGCGCCATGGCGGCAGTCGGTCTGATCGTTTATGCGGGCGTTTATACCTGCCTGATGAAACGCCGTTCGCACTGGGGCACGCTGGTCGGCAGCCTGTCCGGGGCCATGCCGCCGGTGGTCGGTTATTGCGCCGTGACCGGCAGCTTCGATGCCACGGCGCTGATGCTCATCGTGGTGTTTTGCTGCTGGCAGATGCCCCACTCCCACGCGATCACCGTCATGCGCCATGAAGACTTTCGTGCCGCCGGATTGCCAACGTTGACGCTCAGACAGGCACGACGCGAGATCAACCTGTACATGGTCGCGTTCCTGATCAGCGCGGCGATATTGGGCTGGGTGGCAGCTATCAATGTTTCTTATCCGCTGGTGGTGCTCGGGCTGGGCGGCTACTGGTTTTATCTGACGTTGCGACCGGTGCGAAATGCCAATGCGAAAGTCTGGGCGCGGCGCATCTTCAGCGTGTCGATCCTGCTGATCCTGGCGCTGAATCTTTCACTGGCGTTGAACGCCGTACTGCCCTCGCCCTCTGCGCTCTACCGCTCATCGAGCGTGGGGGAAAATCATCAAACGCAGGTGCGTGGCGGGTTATCAGAATCGATAACGGCTTCAACACCAGACACCCTGGAGGAAACCCATGGCTAACGATCCTTCAACATCCGATTGCGCCTGCCCGGGCTGCACCTGCAAGTGCAGCGGTGAGCAAACCTTCGAACGCGACGGCAAGCAGTTTTGCAGTCAGGCCTGCGCCGATCTTCACCCGAAGGGCCAACCCTGCCCGTCCTCGGCCTGCCATTGCGAGCAGAACCTTGGCGCCGATGAGCGTAATGTCAGTGATTCGAAACTGGATCAGGCGGTCGAGGAAACCTTCCCTGCCAGCGATCCGATTTCACCGTGAGCCACAATCGACGCAGCCTCAATCTGGTCGCGGCAGCGTTCGCGCTGACCGCCTTGTCCTATGGCCTCGCGCGCTTCGCCTATGGACTGCTGCTGCCACAGATTCGTCAGGATCTGACGCTCAGCGTGACCGCTGCCGGATGGATCGGAGGCAGTGCGTTTGCGGCTTACTGTGTGGGCATCGTTGCGACGTTTGCCTGCAACGGCAAAGTCAGTCCGCGCGGGTTAACGGTAATGGCCGGCGCGGCGGCGGCGCTCGGGATGGGTTTGATTGTGCTCGCGTCGTCGGGATTGGCGTTGGGCTGCGGTGTGGCGCTGGCGGGATTGAGCACGGGTCTGACTTCGCCGCCATTGGCCAGTGCGGTGGCAGCGCGTCTTGATGATGCGGATCGCCCACGGGCCAATGGTTTTATCAATGCCGGGACAGCGGCGGGCATCGTTTTTTCCGGTTTGGCGGCGATATTGGCAGCCGGGCAATGGCGCCAGCTGTATGCCCTGTTTGCCTTGATCGGCATCGGCGTCACGATCTGGCTCTGGTTTGCGCTACCGCGCCGGGTCGAGCATTACGTCGCGCAGAACTTCTCGCTGGCAATGCTGCGTCGACCCGGCGTACTGCCTTTGTGCGCCAGTGCTTTCCTGATGGGCCTGGCGAGCACGGCGATCTGGACATTCGGTGCCGACATTCTGCGCAGCGAGGCTGGATTCAGTGATCGGTCGATCGCCTGGGCGTGGATCGTCCTGGGGGCGGCGGGAATCAGCGGATGCATGACGGGCGTGCTCACTGGCCGCTTCGGTGTCGCACGGATGCAGCATCTGGCGCTTGCCGGGATCGCCCTCGGGACATTGGGCCTTTCTGCCGCATCAGTTTCCGCCGGATCGGGCCTCGCCGCGATGTGCCTGTTTGGCGCGGCCTACATCGTTTCTTCAGGCGTTTATCTGCTGCAAGGCATTCGTTTGTTGCCGGACCGCCCGGACCTGGGACTGGGCATTCCGTTTCTGCTCCTGGCACTCGGCCAAACCGCCGGCACGCCGATTTTCGGCGCAGTGCTGGAGGCAACGGGCGTGACCTTTGCCCTGTGTGTTTTCGCGGCGGCCGCTTGCGCCGCCATGGTGCTGCGCCCAAGAGATGGTGAAAGTCCGCGCGGACAGATGTGCCAATCCACCGAAGGCTTGGGTCGCTAATGATTTTTATCGTCAGGAGTACAAACCATGGCCGTAAACATCAGCAATCTCACCCTCTCCACCCCGGTCCCCGTTTCGGCAACCAATCCGGTCGCACTTGAGCTCAACGGCGCCGAGGCCATTGCGCAGTTCCCCAGCATCGTCACGGTGCTGCCGGATGGATCGCTGCAACTGTCCGCGCCAACCAAAGGCGCCTCGAGCAAGAGCACTCACCGCACTCGCTGCGAATGGAAAGAATCCTTCTATTGGTCTCTGGCCAGCGCCGCTGACCACCTCAACTATCAGGAAATGACCGTGACCAAGGTCAACTCTGCGCAGAAAGTGGTTATCTCGCAGATGCATGTGAAAAACGACGACAGCCCTGCAATCAAAGTGTTCTGGCAGAAAGGCAACATCACCATGGGCTTCCGCCAGAGCTTCAACCAGCCCACCCCGGTCAACACCACGGTGCTCAAGGGCGTGCCGCTGGGGGCGAAGTTCAAGATCACCATTCGCGCCAATTCAGCCGGCGTGGCTCGAGTCACCGTTGACTACAACGGCGTTGTCGGTACATCAGGTGATTTGCAGCTCGACTCAACGTGGAATTCGCAGGTGTTCAATTTCCACGGCGGGGTCTACAACCAGATCGACTACACCGACGCCACGCCGCCAGAGGATGGCTCGATCTGCATCATCAGTGACTTGTTGATTTCGCATACTTAGGCGCTGAAACGAGCAAGGGCCTGCGTCAGCTTTCGCTGGCAGGCCCTTGTCAGAGCTGAGCTCGATGGTGGGTTTTCAGCCTCCTCTTCGACTTCGAAATTGCCTGCGTCCTAACGTCGCAGCCTTCGGCTATTGGCAAATCCTGCGCAAGCCGTAGAATCCCGCGCGCTCTTGCAATCGCGCGTCTGGTCACAGACGCGAACTTGCAGGGCTGGCCATGTCGTCCGACGCCACCGCCCTGCCCGATCGGCAGACATTTGCACAACACCTGTTCCAGCCTGGCAACCGCATGCGCAGAGGCGCACGTTGCGCTGTACGATTTCTTGAGGTTTTTATGTCTCCGCGTTTGCTGGCCATGGCGCTGGCGCCCCTGCTCGGGCTGTTCATTATTGCTCTGGGCAACGGTTTTCTGTCTTCCCTGACCACCCTTCGCCTGGACGCCGCCGGCGCCTCGGCGACGATGATCGGAATTGTTTCGTCGGCCTACTTCATCGGCCTGACGCTGGGCGCGGTGTTCAACGACCGGCTGATACTGCGCATCGGCCACATTCGTGCCTACGGCAGCTTCGCCTCGCTGATCGCCGTGACGATCCTTTTGCAGGGTCTGTTCTATGACGCTTGGGGCTGGCTGGTCCTGCGCCTGATCAACGGCTGGGCCACGGTCGGTGTGTTTCTGGTGATCGAAAGCTGGCTGCTACTGGCCGGTGACGAGAAGATTCGCGGGCGCTTGCTCGCGCTGTACATGATCGTCCTTTATGGCGCTGGCGTTTTGGGCCAGGCGACGCTGGGAACCATCACCGGCATGAGCGACAGCGCGCCGTTCATGGTCGCCGGCATGCTCGCTGCGTTGTCGGTGCTGCCGATCGTGATCCTGCCGCGCGTGTCGCCGCTACTCGATCAGGTCGAGCCGCTCAAGCCCCGGCAACTGCTGGGCGTGACGCCGACCGGGCTGGTCGGCTGTTTCGGTTCGGGCGTGACCATCGCGGCGATCTACACCTTGTTGCCGCTGTATCTGCAACGCATAGGTCTGGACGTCGGTGAAGTCGGCAGCATGATGGCCTGGACGATTCTCGGCGCGATGTTGCTGCAGTATCCGGTCGGACGCTGGTCCGACCGCACCGATCGCTTGCAGGTGCTGACGCTGCTGACGGTGGCATGCACGGCCTTATCGCTGGTGATTGTGCTGCTGCCGCTGTCTTCGACAATGCTCGCGGCAATGCTGTTTCTGCTCGGTGGCGGCGTCTTCGCGCTGTACCCGGTGGCCGTCAGCCACGCGGCCGACCGCGCCCCGGCCGAAGCGCTGGTGCCGATGATTCAGGGTTTGCTGCTGATCAACTCGCTGGGCTCGGCCATCAGCCCGATGATGATCTCGCCGGTGATGAACTCGTTCGGCGCCAACGGCCTGTTCTGGGTCTTCGCAGTGGTCAATTTGAGCATGGTCAGCTTTTTCTTCTGGCGCCGTGGCAAACGCCCGGTGCCGGCCAACCCCGCACCGTTCACGGCGGCAGCCACCTATTCGCCGACGGGTGCGGAGTTGCGGGTCACCGAGGATTTGCGCGTCGCCGCTGAGGAGCATCCGGCGATGATGGATGCGATCAGCGGGGAACTGGTGACGCAGCCACGGTGACCGCTGATCAGCAACTGCCCGGCGGGATGCCGTCCTTGTTGAAGTCCTTCAAGCGCTCGCGCTCTTCTTCGGTGGAATGCGCCGGGGTTGTTTGATCCGGTACTTCTTGCGGCACTTCGGTTTTTTCTTCAGTCATGGCTTTGCCCTCGTTGTCGATGCTATTTCGGCATCGGCGAGGGCTGGCAGTTCCGGATTTGCAGCTCCACCGCAGCCATGCGCTTGAGTTGCGGCGAACACTCCCTTCGACGAACAGCGCAAGATGCTTGCCTCAAGAGCGGGCACGCTCAATCAACATCCTCTGCAACGTGTTGTCCTTCACCCAATAATGGTGGAACAGCCCCGCCAGCGCGTGCAGGCCGATCAGCCAGTAGCCGGCACTGCCAATCCATTCGTGCCAGTACTTGAGTTGTTTGGCCAGGTCCGGATCAATAGCCACCGGCGCCGGCACATGGAAGCCGAAGTACGGAAACGGCTTATCGCCCGCCGCGAGCATCAGCCACGCGAGGAGCGGTGTGGCAATCATCAATCCATACAGCGCCAGGTGTGTCAGGTGCGCGATTGCGGTCTGCCACGCCGGCGGCTTGGGGATAATCGGCGGACGCGGAGTCAGGCGGCCGATCAGGCGAATCCACACTAATGCGAAAATGCTGGCGCCAAACAGGCCATGCAGGCCCATCAGCACGCCGCGTCCCTCACTGCCCTTGGGCAGGTAGCCCTTGATTTCGACGCACGCATACACCCCGACGAACAACGCCAGCATCAGCCAGTGCAGGATGATTGAGAGTTTTCCATAACGGGTTACAGCGGTGTCGCGGATCATAGGAAACGCCTCGTGATTGTTGTGGAACGACGAACTTTTCGCTGGCCTACCGTGCTCGCCCAGCCTTAAGACAGTCTGAAGATCGGCGCTGCGGTTAACGGTTTTTCATCTTCAGACTTCGTTAAGAAATGGCTTGGATACTGCGCTCAAACCCATTGAGGGAGGCGCTCTGCCCATGCCCGAATTCGACTGGAACATCCCGCTGCCCTTGCACTTCGGCCAGGCCGAATCGATGCCGATGACGCTGAGAAACGCGTTGCCGGAGGACGAGCTGCGCGCGCCCTTCGAAGCCTTTATCCAGCAGCGTTTCCGCACGGCTCACGGTGCCGAAATCCGCCATTTCATGCCCGAGCTGTTCGGCATGCACAACAGCGATGGCCAGTTGTGCGCGGTGGCCGGGGTCCGTCGAGCGCATCTGGAGGCACTGTTTCTCGAGCGCTATCTGGATGAACCGATCCAGTCGTTGATCAGTGCCGCCGCCGGTCGTGCAGTGGATCGCACGGTCATCGTCGAAGTCGGCAACCTCGCCGCCAGCGATACCGGCAGTGCGCGCCTGAGCATCATCGCCATCACCTATCTGCTGGCCATGGGCGGCCTGGAATGGGTGACCTTTACCGGCAACATCGGGCTGGTCAACAGCTTCCATCGCCTGGGCCTGAAGCCTGTGACATTGTGCGCCGCTGATCCACAGCGACTGGGTGACGAGCGTCAACACTGGGGCAGTTATTACGAAAGCAAACCCTGGGTGCACGTCGGCAACATTCGCGCGGGATTTGTTCATCTGCGCAATATTGGCCTGTTCACTCGCCTGGGTTTGCCGACTTCCGTTGAAGGAGCCTGCCATGTCGCTTGAATTGCAGCGCTTCCAGGAAACCCTGCGCGACCATGCCCGGCGCAATGACAACGCCTCAGCCCTGTGGGGCGACACGCTGAGAATAGATTACGCCACGCTGTATGCCGAGGTGTTGTATCGCCAGGAGCGCCTGCGCGATGAGCAGGTGCAGGTGATTGCGCTGGCGCTGGACAACGGCGTCGACGCGATGCTTTGGGATCTGGCTGTGTTGTTCGAAGGCTTGACCTGCGTAACGCTGCCGCCGTTTTTCAGTGCCGCGCAGCGCGCCCATTGTCTGGAACAGAGCCAGGCCGAACGGGTGATCGCCGAGCCGGTACTGCAAGCCGAGCTGCTGGCGGCGGGCTATGAATTACGAGGCGAATTCTGGTGTCGCTCGTTCAATGGCCCGAGTCGCATGCCGGCGGGCACCGCGAAACTCACGTTTACCTCCGGGACCACCGGCACGCCGAAAGGGGTGTGCCTGAGCGCCGACAGCTTCCTGCGCGTTGCCCGGGAGCTTGATCAGGCAAGCGCAGCTACTGGGCCGGAGCACCATCTGGCGCTGTTGCCTTTGGCGATCCTGCTGGAGAACCTGGGCTGTTATGCCGCGCTGTACGCCGGTGCGGTGTTGAGCCTGCCAAGCCAGACAACCCTCGGCATTCAAGGCGCCAGCGGCATCGATGTTGCGCGCCTGCTCGGTTATCTGGCCAAGCGTGCGCCGGAGAGCCTGATACTCGTACCACAGCTTCTGCAAGTTCTGGTCAGCGCCGCTGAACAGAAGGCTTTCGATCCGCAAACTTTGCTCTTCGCCGCGGTCGGTGGCGCGCGGGTGTCAGCGGATCTGCTGCACCGCGCGCAACGGGTCGGGTTATCGGTTTACGAGGGATACGGCTTGTCCGAATGCGCCTCGGTCGTATGCCTCAATCGCCCCGGCGCGCGCCGTCCGGGCAGCGTCGGGCGCCCTCTGCCTCACATCGAGGTGCGGTTGGCCGAGGACGGTGAAGTGCTGATCAAGGGTTCGGTGTTGCTCGGTTATCTGGGGGAGCCGGCGTATACCGATCAATGGTGGCCGAGTGGCGATCTGGGCGAGTTCGATCCGGAAGGTTTTCTCTATCTCAAGGGCCGCAAAAAACACCAATTCGTCACCAGCTACGGGCGAAACGTCAACCCGGAATGGGTCGAGTCGGAACTGACCCAGCGCCGCCACATCGCTCAAGCGTTCGTCTATGGCGAGGCGATGCCGCACAACCACGCCCTGCTCTGGCCGCATCGTCCGGACTGCACCGATGCCGAGATGGCCGCCGCCGTCGCCGAAGCGAACGAGGCGTTGCCCGATTACGCCCAGGTGCATCAGTGGACGCGCCTGGCGCAGCCCTTCACCGCCGCCAACGGCCTGCTCACCGCCAATGGCCGGCCGCGCCGCGACGCCATCATCGCGCAGTACCGCACGCAACTGACCGAATCCGCCACTTCCGAGGAATCCGCATAATGAGTTTTTTCGACACCCTGCAAGAAGCCACGCAACGCGAGCGCCACGAGCTGTTCAACCTGCCGATCATCGTCGATGCGTTGCAAGGCAAGGTCAGCCTCGACAGCTATCGGGCCTTTCTTGCCCAGGCTTACTACCACGTGCGCCACACCGTGCCGCTGATGATGGCTTGCGGTGCACGCCTGCCGACGCGCCTGGAATGGCTGCGCAAAGCGGTGTGCGAATACATTGAAGATGAATACGGCCACGAGCAGTGGGTACTCAACGACATTGCCGCCTGTGGTGGTGATCGCGACGCCGTGCGCGATGGTCAGCCGTCATTGTCAATCGAGCTGATGGTCAGTTTTCTCTACGACCTGATCGCCCGGGGCAATCCGGTGGGTCTGTTCGGCATGGTAAACGTGCTCGAAGGCACCAGCATTGCCCTGGCCACCCACGCGGCGGGGAGCATTCGCGATCGCCTGACGCTGCCGGAAACGGCATTCAGCTATCTGAGCTCCCACGGCGCGCTCGACATCGAGCACATGCAGACCTATCGGCGGTTGATGAATCAGCTGGAAGACCCTGACGATCAAGCGGCGGTCATTCATGCCTCGAAAGTCGTCTATCGCCTCTACACCGACATGTTCCGTGATCTGCCGCGCGACGCTGAGGCTCAACATGCAGCTGCATGAAGCCCGCGTGGTGCTGACAGGTGCCAGTGGCGGCATCGGCCTGGCCATCGCCAGTGCCTTGTGCGCCGCCGGTGCCAGGGTATTGGCCGTGGCGCGGCATCAGGAGGCGCTGTTGCCGCTGCTTGAGCGGTATCCGCAGAACCTGTGCTGGGTCGCCGCCGATCTGACCTTCATCAGCGATCGGCGCAAAGTGTTGGCCGCCGCCGACGGCATCGGCGGCATCAATCTGCTGATCAACGCCGCCGGGGTCAATCACTTCGCCATGCTCGAACAGCTCGATGACAGTGACATCAACGCGATGCTGGCGGTGAACATCAGCGCGCCAATCTGCCTGACCAAAATGCTCTTGCCGCAGCTCAAGCAGGCTGACAGCGCGATGGTGGTCAACGTCGGCTCGACCTATGGCTCGATCGGCTACCCCGGTTACGCCAGTTATTGCGCGAGCAAATTCGCCCTGCGCGGGTTCTCCGAGGCGTTGCGCCGCGAGCTGGCCGACACGCGGGTCAGCGTGTTGTATGTAGCGCCCCGGGCAACTCGTACCTCGATGAACAGCGCCGCTGCGCAAGCCTTGAACGATGCCCTCAAGGCCAGCGTTGACGATCCGCAAACCGTGGCGTCGGCAGTGATGCATGCGATTGCCGGCGACCGTCGTGACCTGTACCTAGGCTGGCCGGAGCGGTTTTTCGTCCGTTTGAACAGCTTACTGCCGCATCTGGTGGATCGCGGTCTGCGCAAGCAGTTGCCACTGATCCGCCGTCTCAGTGAAAAACCTGATAACGAGGCTCCAACGCCATGAAAAAACTCTCCACATGCCTGCTGTTTGCCGCCCTCAGTCAAAGTGTCTGGGCGCTTGAGCCGGCTGATCAGCAACGTCTCACCGGCATCCAGCAGAACTGGGCGCACATTCAATACGAGGTCGCGGAAAAACAGCGCGCCGCGGCGTTCGAGCAATTGGCCAGCGAAGCCAACGCGTTCACCACGCAACGTCCGAATGTGGCCGAAGCCTGGATCTGGAAAGGCATCGTCACCAGCAGTTGGGCCGGTGCCGAGGGCGGGCTCGGTGCCTTGGGCAAAGCCAAGGACGCCAAGGCGGACCTGGAAAAATCCCTGACTCTTGACCCTAAAGCCTTGCAAGGCTCGGCCTATACCAGCCTCGCTGCACTGTACGATCGGGTACCGGGCTGGCCGATCGGCTTCGGCGACAGCGACAAGGCCGAGCAATTGCTCAAACAAGCCCTGCAGCTCAACCCCGATGGCATCGACAGTCTGTACTTCTGGGGCGACCATCTCTACCGTCAGAAGCGCTACGCTGAAGCCAAGGCAGCGCTGATCAAGGCCAGACAAGCCGCACCCCGTGCGGGCCGCGAAAGCGCCGATGCCGGGCGTCGTAAAGAGATCGACGCCTTGCTGGTGGACGTGAACAAGAAACTCGACTGAAAGGAGTGCGCGTGCGTTTATTACTGATCGAGGACGACGTAGCGCTGGGTGAAGGCATTTACCAGGCGCTGGGTCGCGAGGGTTACACGGTCGACTGGCTCAAGGACGGCAGCAGCGCCTTGCATGCACTGCTCAGCGAAACGTTTGACGTCGCCGTGCTGGACCTCGGCCTGCCACGCATGGATGGCCTCGAAGTGTTGCGTCGTCTGCGTGACAGCGGATCGAACCTGCCGGTGTTGATTCTCACCGCGCGCGATGCCACCGAAGACCGCATTGCCGGACTCGACGCTGGTGCTGACGATTACCTGGTCAAGCCGTTCGACCTCGCCGAACTCAAAGCCCGTCTGCGCGCTTTATTGCGCCGCAGTGCCGGGCGCGCCCAGGCGCTGATCGAGCACGCCGGTATCAGCCTCAACCCCGGCACCCAGCAGGTCAGTTATCAAGGCCAACCGGTCGCGCTCACCCCCAAGGAATATCAGTTGCTGCACGAACTGCTGTCGCCGCCGGGGCGGGTGATGACTCGCGATCAATTGATCCAGTTGCTCTACGGCTGGAATGAAGAAGCGGAAAGCAACACCCTGGAAGTGCACATTCATCACCTGCGCAAGAAGTTCTCCACCGACCTGATCCGCACCATCCGCGGCGTGGGTTATCTGGTGGAGGAGCGTCGATGACCTCGATCCGCCGGCGCACGCTGACCCTGATCATCGGCCTGTTACTGGCCGGTCTGGCGGTACTCAGCCTCTTCAACGTGCATGACAGCAACCACGAAATCGCCGAGGTGTACGACGCGCAATTGGCGCAGAACGCACGCCTGTTGCAGGGCGTAATGCGTATGCCGATGGCGAGTACCGAGCACGCGCAGTTGTATCAGGCGTTCAATCAGGCTCTCGGGGAAGCCAAGCCCCGGGTTGACGGACATCCTTACGAAAGCAAAATCGCCTTCCAGGTGTGGAACCCGCAAGGCGAGGTGCTGGTACACACCGCCAGTGCGCCCTCCTTCACTGCGCCGCCGACGAGAACGGGCTTCAGCGACGTTGTCGATCTGAAAGGTCGGCAATGGCGAGCGTTCATGCTGGAAGACAAGCAGAACGGCCTGCGCATCTGGGTCGGCGAGCGCGACGATGTGCGCACCGACCTGGTCGACCGCATCGTACGCCACACGCTGTGGCCGAACATGCTCGGCAGCCTGATCCTCGCCGCGATGATCTGGCTGGCCATAGGCTGGGGGCTCAAGCCCCTGGCAGACATGGCGGCGACTCTGCGCGCCCGTCACAGTGGTTCACTTGAGCCGCTGCAACTGACGCCCCTGCCCAGTGAGCTGGAGCCCATGCAGGCAGCGCTCAACCGCATGCTCGCGCAGATTCAGGAAGTGCTCGGCCGCGAGCGTCGCTTTATCGCCGATGCCGCGCACGAAATGCGCACGCCGCTGGCGGTGCTGCGGGTGCATGCACAAAATCTGCAGGAGGCCGGTACCGAAGAGGAGCGCCGTGAGTCGCTGGAATTTCTGATCTCCGGAGTCGACCGCACCAGCCGGCTGGTCAACCAACTGCTGACCATGGCACGTCTTGAACCCAAACCCAACCCGCCGCCACTGCAACGCATTGATCTCAGCGAAACCGTACGCAACAGCCTGGTGCAATTGACACCGTGGTTGCTGAGCAAACACCTTGAGTTGATCTTCGAGGTCAGCGACCAACCGTTTCATGTCCTCGCCGACCCCGCCGCCATCGATATCGCGCTGAATAACCTGATCACCAACGCGGCGAATTTCTCCCCCGAACACGGTGCGATCACCGTGCACCTGAGCAAGTCCGATGGCTTCTGTCATTTGACGGTCGACGATCAAGGGCCGGGAATCGATGAATCGGACAGAGAGCGATTGTTCGAGCGTTTCTACAGCCGTGGCACGGAGCATGGCGCCGGGTTGGGGTTGACCATTGTCAACACCATCGCGATGCGACTGAACGGACGGATTGAACTGGCGAACCGCGCAGAGGGAGGTTTGAGGGCGACGTTATCGATTCCGGCAGGGGAATAATCATCCGATTGATTCAGCTGTATGCCGCCGGCCCCAAATACCTGCTGCTCAGCGCTCTGCTCTACGCGCCTGGCTCGTTGATTTACCTGGGCACGCTGAAAACGCGTCAGGGTCAGCCGCTCAGCGGTCCGGAAACGGGTGTGTTGATCATCATCTGGGCCGCCGCGATTTACGCTGGCCGGATGTTGTGGGCCGGAACGCTGACTTTGTAAGGTGCACCAGCGTTGGCGCTAGACCGCCAGTACGCTGCAGGGGACCTGGTACAGCGAAAAACCTGAATATCGAGGCTTGTCCACCACCCTTGCGCAAGCGCCTGGAAAACCGACAAAGCGGCGATGAAACCGGCGAGCGACATTGATCTGGATCAATCGCTGCGACGACAAACTGGATCGAAATAGAGTCATGACTCGGCTGCGCCCGCATCTCGGATCAGGGACAGTCACAAGCTGCTCGAAGGCGTGAAAGTTACAGATGCGGCCACAGGGTGACAGGTCCGCAACCCACCCTCATTCTTGCTTTGCGAGGTTCACGGTATGGTCATCAATGATCCAGCCATGACAACCGCCAATGTCCCCGACGCGATCGATGACAGTGGCGCACTGTTTCACGAAGCCGATCGGCTCAGCGAACGGGCCTATGCCGTCCTTGAAGAGCCGTTTTCTCCAGACACCATGCACAAGTTCACTGAAGCGAGGAAACGCGCCGATGAGAAATATCGGCACGCCTGGCAACAATGGCATTACGCACACGGCGGGCGCAGTCACTGATGGATTACCCCCAACCGATTACCATCAACTGCTGCGATGACCGGTCAGGCTGTGGCAGGCATTGCCTTGACCATCAACAAACTGCAAGGAGCCCGGTTCATCAGGCATTCGGCCGTGCCGCCGATAAAGCCGTCGAGCGCTTGATGGTGACAGATGCCGAGCACCAGCAGATCGAACGCGTGCTGCCGGGCGAAGTCTTCGATCACCCGGAACGGGACACCTGAGAGCAGGTGGCTATGTTCTTCATCGAGACCATAGCGCTCGGCCAGCGTATCGAAGGCTTCCTGCTGAGTGTCGTTGATCGCATCGCGCAAACTGTGATCCAGACTCAAGTTCGGCACACTCATCGCCGCATCACCCACCACCGACCAGTTGCTCACATTCAACAAGTGCAGCGAGGCATCGCATTTCGCTGCCAATGTCGATGCAACGTCAAGTAACCGGTCGTTGAGGCCTTGGGTCAGATCCTCGAGATGCGACAGGTCAACGGCCGCCAGTATCTTCAAGGGTTTCGGATGTGCGGCCTCGGTGACCAGATGCACGCAGGCGGGACAATCTCGTACCAATAGCCAGTCCAATGGCGGATGAAACGATTGATTGAGTGCCGAAACATGGTGAGCATCCTTGATCACCAGATCGACATGAAAGTCATTGATGTACTCAAGCACATGCGCCGGGGTGGCCCTGGCCCAGACCACTTCGGTGCTGACTTGCACGCCGGCGCCACGTTGAAACCGGGCCTGCTGCTCCAGCCACTGGCGATGCATCTGCAAATAGCCTTCACGCGCTTGCGCCATGGCGTCGTGGTCGAACAGACCGACCAACGCCAGGGACTGGACATGATCGAACGCCACGATGTGCAGCAACGCGCCAGTGGCCCGAGCCAGCGCCTGGGCGCGATCAAACGCCGGGGTGCGGGTCATTTCGGCAGGTGCGATCAACAGAATGCGTTTGAGCCTGAACATCACGAGTGTTTCCAGTCAGCGCCATCGGACGATTCTGCAACTCTGCCAACCGCCACGCTTGATATGCATCAAGTCTCCCCATCAACCCTGCGACACAAGAGCGGCGCAGAGGCCGTTGCCTTTGTGATTCCCCTCCTCGCCGTTCGTCCGTAATCACGCTGACAAACCAAACGAAAGGCACGTGCGCTGCGAAGACTTCTATGCTTATCACACTCATTGGAGGCTGCTTATCCATGCTTGAAGCCCACTCGCCCCCGCCGATTCTCAAAACTGCCTGTTCCAACTGCAGCGTGGTTGAGTTGTGCCTGCCGCTCGGTCTGACGGGCGCGGAGGTCGAGCGGCTCGACACGCTGATTGTGCAGCGATACAAAGTGAAGAAAGGTGCCGCTCTCTACCGCACCGGGGACCCGCTGCGCTCGCTGTACGCTGTGCGAATAGGTTCGTTCAAGACCAGCGTGGTCTCCGTCGATGGGCGCGAGCAAGTGACCGGTTTTCATATTCCCGGCGAAATGCTCGGGCTGGACGCCATCAGCATCGATCAACACGCGTGTACTGCGTATGCGCTGGAAGACAGCGAAGTCTGTCCGATCCACTTCGCACAGCTGGAAAAACTCGCGCAAAGCCTGCCATCCCTGCAGCACAACCTCAATAAACTGCTGAGCCGGGAAATTGTGCGCGATCACAGCATGTTGATGCTCATGGGCAACATGAACTCCGATGAGCGCCTGGCGGCTTTCCTGCTCAACCTCTCACAACGCCTCAGCTCCCGTGGCTATTCCTCGAAAGAGTTCGTGCTGAAAATGCGCCGCGAAGAAATCGGCTCCTACCTTGGGCTGCGTCTGGAAACCATTTGCCGCGGCATTGCCCACTTGCGCGATCAGGGCTTGGTGGAAATCACCGCGCGTGACGTGAAAATCCGCAACATGGACGGCCTCAAGCAGATGGTGTCGGGCTGCAACCGCCAGAGTCATTGAGCCCGTCCAAGCTCGCCTGAGAAGGCCCGTAATGCCATTGCTGTGGCATCCATCAGAACAGGCAAGCGGTCATGTATCAGAACCTCGCCCTGCTTGCCGCTTTCCTTCTGACCTACAGCATATTTGCCGGGCGATTCGAGTCACGTCTGCTCAATGGACCACTGATGTTCATGCTGGCGGGTCTGATTCTCGGCCCGGCGTTTCTGGGCATTCTGCAACCACGGATCGATAGTCATGGGCTCAGGATTCTTGCAGAACTGACATTGGCGATCGTCCTGTTCAGCGATGCCGCCAATGCCGATCTCAAAGTTCTCAAGGCGCACGAAGGATTACCGCTGCGCTTGCTGTTGATCGGTCTGCCGCTGACCATGCTGAGTGGCTGGCTGCTGGGCATCTGGCTGTTCCCGCAGGCGCCCTTGATCGAGTTGGCATTACTGGCAATCCTTCTGGCCCCCACAGACGCAGCGCTGGGCAAGGCTGTCGTGACCAATCCCAAGGTTGCAGCGCCCGTGCGCGAGGGATTGAACGTGGAAAGCGGGCTCAACGACGGCATTTGTGTTCCGGTGTTGTTGATGTTCCTGGCCTTGTTGATCGAAGAGCACACGCAGTCCCCCCTCTCGCTGGCGATAGAGCTTTTTTTCGAGGAGCTTGGTATCGGCGCGCTCATCGGCGGCACCCTGACTTTCATGGCCTGGCTGATGCAGCGCTACTCTGGAAAACATCACTGGCAGACACCGATGTGGTCGCAGCTGACGCTGCCCGGGTTGGCGGTGCTTTGCTTTGCCACCGCCCAAACACTGGGTGGTAGCGGGTTTATCGCCGCGTTCGTCGGCGGGCTGCTCGCCAGCTATCTGTTCGCTGAACAAAAACATGACCTGCTCAAGGCCAGTGAAGAGTTCGCCAGCCTGCTGTCGATCATCACCTGGGTCGTGTTCGGCGCGCTGGTGATCCCTTCGGTCTGGAGCAGTTTCACGGTCGATGTCTGGCTGTATGCGTTGCTCAGTCTGACCGTGATTCGCATCGTGCCGGTACTTGTCAGCCTGGCGGGAACCGGCTTCGATTTCGAAACCCGCCTGTTCATCGGCTGGTTCGGCCCGCGAGGTTTGGCCAGCATCGTCTTCGCCATAATGATTTTGGACTACCCTCTGCAAACCGGTCGGACGTTGGTAGCCGTGGCGGCCTGTACCGTTTTACTCAGCGTGCTGCTCCATGGCTTGAGTGCCAATCCATGGGTGTCACGGCTGGCAAATCGGATTAATTGATAATTGTCAGAAATGCCACCGTCTGCCGCGACTAGGGTTGTGACGGGACGTGATCAAGCGTCTGCCCGAACACCCCTCACAGCGCAAGGAATGGGCAGGCGCATGAGCCTTTTCCGGCAGTTGCTCAGATAGCCCGTCGCCATTTTCGTCGGCGGTCTGAGCCTGTCTCCCAGTGCGTTCGATGGCTGAGCGGTGACGCGTTGCGCAAATCGAGGGAACTCCGATGGCCGACTCAAGCAAGAAAATGAGCCTCATGGGGCTCACCACACTGGTGACGGTGAACATGATGGGCTCAGGCATCATCATGTTGCCGACGAGCATGGCCCAACTCGGGGCTGTTTCATTGCTGTCATGGATCGTCACCGCTGTCGGCTCGATGGCTATCGCGTACTGCTTTTCCCAATGCGGGATCTTCTGCCTGCGCTCAGGCGGGCTATCCGCCTACACCGAAGAGGCGCATGCAAAGTCAGGCTTTTTTCTGTGCTCTTACCTGTACTTCCTGTCGCTGGCCATCGCCAACGTGGCGGTGGCCATTTCGGCAGTGGGCTACATGACGTCGTTCATGCCCTGGCTGGGAAGCGGCGCCATTCCTTTATTCGTTGGAACGGTCGGCCTGCTCTGGCTGACCACCGTGGCGAATTTCGGCGGCCCAGGCATCACCGGCAGGATAGGCGCGGTTACGGTGTGGGGGGTGATCATTCCTGTAGCGGGCTTGAGCATCATCGGTTGGTTCTGGTTCAAACCCGAGCTGATCATCGCCGCCTGGAACCCGAACCAACTGCCGATATCCGAGGCGATCAGCAAAGCGATTCCCCTCACGCTCTGGGCGTTTCTCGGCATGGAGTCGGCAGCCCAGGCCTCAGATGCGGTGGAAAACCCCAAGCGCACCGTACCGCTGGCCTGTCTGTTCGGGACACTGGGGGCAGCGGTGGTCTATGTGCTATCGACGACGGTCATTCAGGGCATTATTCCCAACGCCGAACTGGCCAACTCATCTGCGCCTTTCGCGCTCGTTTATGCGCACATGTTCAATCCCCTGGTCGGCAACATCATCATGGCGCTCGCGGTGATGGCCTGTGTCGGCTCGCTGCTGGGCTGGCAGTTCACCTTGGCGCAAACGGCCAAAGTGACCGCTGATCAGGGCATGTTTCCAAAACTGTTCAGCAAGGTCAGCGCACGCAACGCCCCCATCGTCGGGATGCTGGTCTGCGGCGTCCTGCAGACCTTTATGGCGCTGTCGACCGTTTCGCCGAACGCGAGCGCGCAGTTTGGAAAACTCGTCAGCCTCGCGGCGGTGACCAACCTGATTCCCTATGTGACGGCAGCCACCGGGCTGCTGGTCATGATGTACAAAGCCAGAGTCAGCGCAGCCGTATACACGCGCAATACCCTGCTGTTAGTGGTTGCCGTGGCCTATTCCTTGTATGCGCTGTATGCCTGCGGCAAGGACGCGGTGTTCGGCGGCATCCTGGTCCTGGTGTTCGGCTACCTGCTTTACGGTTTCCTTGCCAAACGTTTTGTCGATGCCCCTGCGCCTGTCGGCCCCCGGCCTGATAACCCTTGATCGAAGTCTTCGGTACAGCACAGAAATCTGAATTCGAGGAACCGCGCGCATGAACGTGAAACTGATCAGAGCCCACCACCTGCTGCTCGCCTGCGTCCTTGCCCTGCTACCGGTAGCGACCCATGGAAACACGCTGGAGCGCATCCGTGCCAGTCAAGCGATCACCCTTGGCTATGTGCCTGACTTCATGCCGTTCAGTGATCAGGCCGCCGATAAAGCCAGCGGCTATGCCATCGATCTCTGTCTGAAAATAGCCGAGAGGGTAAGGATCGATCTGAATCTGCCGGCGCTGAAAATCCAGTACCAAGCGGTCTCGCTCAACGACGAGATGAGCGCTGTCAGTTCCGGCAGGATCGACATTCTTTGTACTCCGACCCCACCCACGCTGGCGCGGCGCAGGATCGTCAGTTACTCGGTGCCGATTTACACCGCTGGCCTCTCGGCTGTGGTGCGCCAGGATGCGTCCGAAACCTTGCTCAATGTGCTGAATGGCAAAGTGGCCCATACAGGGCCAACGTGGCGAGCCACGGTGAACCGTGGTCTGGCCAATCAGACCTATGCCGCCATTGCTGGTGGTGTCACCGAGACGTGGATACAACAGCAGATGCGATTGCTGGGTGTAGTAGCCACGCTGGTCACCGTAGAGAACGCAGAAGCCGGTCTGAATCTGGTTGCCAATGGCAAAGCCGGTGCGTTTTTCGCTGAACGCATGATGCTCAAGCATCTGCTGACCAGAAATTATCCATCGGGCAACCTGGTGCTGCTGGAGCGGATTTTCGAGTACGCACCGACGGCGATGGCAGTGGATCGAGAGGATGAGGACTTTCGTCTGCTGGTCGACACTGCGCTGAGTGATATGTACCGATCCGGCGAAATTGAACAGGCATTCGACAAACATCTGGGCGGCGCCAACAGTGCCGCCAAAAAGCTCTTCAGGATCTATGCAATACCCTAGCGAGCCAGCGAACAGGCCGGCTCGCTACGCTGCGATCATGCTCACCGCACAGGCTCTTTCCTCACCGCCAGAATGCTCCCCGGCAGCGAATACAAGGCGCGCTCGGTGGTGCTGCCGATCATGCGTTCGATGCCCACGCGATGAACCGTGCCCATCACCACCACGTCGGCCAGGTACTGCTCGACGAACTCATTGATGACCTGCACTGGATGGCCCATGACGAAGTGTCGACGCTCAGGGGGCACACCGTGGCGATCGGCAAGGGCGACAAAAGCCTGATGCAGTGTCTGACGCAGTTCGTTCGCCAAATCTTCGTTCCAGCCACCGTTGACCACTGGCGCTTCGCCGTTGAAGGCAGCGGACAAATCGTAGGCGCAGAGCAGGTGCAACGGCACGTCGCATTGCAAGGCCAAAGCGTTCGCCGACCGTATGATCACGTCGTTCAAGCCACTGATTTGGGTATCCGGATCGAACGGGTCCACGGCTGCCACGACACGATGCGGCAACGCATAGCGAATCTGATTGACCAGATGCACCGGAATCGGACACTCACGCAGCAGGTGGCAATCGAGCGGCGTGATGAACACGCGCTTGAGCGCCGGTTCCAGTCGCACGTCCTTGATCAACAGGTCGGGCTTGAGCACATGGACGGTCTTCAGGATGTCCAGCAGCGGATGGCTGGAGAAGACCACGTCAACGGTGCCGTCCAGCCCCTGGTTGCTGAGCTGCTCGAGCTCATCGGCCACCCAGCGACGGTAGCGCCGCTGATAGCGCTGAGCATCCACGTCATCGATTTTTTCCTCCCACAGATGGGTGATCGGCACCGGCGAAACAAAGGCCCGCACATCCAGCGCCGCCCCGCTCGCCTTGGCCAGCGCGATGGCACGCAGCATCGCCGCTGATTGATGCAGCGTCTGGTCAGCGACCAGCAACAGACGTTCATATTGGCCCATCACAAACCTCCGCTCGGCACCGGCGCGGTGGGCCGGCAGACTTCAAGACTGCGCCCGCTCGCCCTTGCCCGGCGTTGATTTACATCAAGCCCGGGTCAATGAAAGAGGCGTCTGATGTAGATCAGATGTCGCCGTGGGCAACCGCGTAGAAGGAAGGCAAGCGGACGCTTTTTCAACGTCCGCCAGCCTTTCGAACCGGATGGAGAATGACCATGCTCACCGTCAAAGACCACAACGATCAGGCCGTGGCCGCTTATGCGGCGGTCGCCGGACAATACTGGATTGAGGCGCTCAAGGACGGCCGCCATGTACTGATCCGGCCGCTCACGGAAAAGGATCGCCTGCGCGAATACGACTTCATCAAGCGCCTGTCCCCCGAATCCAGGCACATGCGTTTTCTCGCCCAGATCATCGAACCCGGCACCGCTCTGCTCGACCAGTTGATGGACACCGATAACAAACAGCGCACCGCCTTCATTGCACTGGTTCACGAGAACGGCAAGTTGATCGAAATCGGCATCAGCCGCTACGCCGGCACAGGCGCCCATCAATGCGAGTGCGCGGTGACGGTCGCCGATGAATGGCAGCACCTGGGCTTGGGCACGTTGCTGATGGAACACTTGATCAAGGCAGCCCGCCACAACGGATTCCGCCAGATGTACTCGGTCGATGCCGCCAGTAACTCGGCGATGCGCGATCTGGCCAAAAGCCTGGGCTTCGAGACCCACAATGATCCTGACGACGCACGCCAGGTCATTCATCGTCTTGACCTGTAAATGAATCGCCCTGAGGTGGGTCGGCCAACGATTCACCTCGGGGCGATCGTGTCTCAGGATTGCAGTGTGGGTTGCGGCTTGATCGCCAGCACACTGAAAGGTGCCCGATGCAGCAGCTGTTCGGCGGTGGTGCCTAACAACTTGCTCAAGCCGTGGTGCTGCACTGTGCCCATGACAATGACGTCAATCTGCTTGTCGATGGCGAACCCGCAGATACTGCGCACCGGCGCGCCCTCGATGAAGTGCCGGCATGAGACCGGCACGCCGTGGCGCTCGGCCAAGGCCGTAAATGCCTCATGCTGCGCAGTGCCCAGCGTTTCATGGATCCCGGTGGCCAATGGCAGTGCGCCGAACCCCATGTCCGTGGCGTAAACCGCCGTCCAGTCGTAAACATGCACCACATCAAGACTGGCATCGCACTGCGCGGCGAGTTGGGCGGCGGCATCGATGATCTGATCGTTGAACACGCAGTCCTGCTCTTCGCTGCGCAAGACATCGACGATGGCCAGCACACGGCGTGGGCGCGGATGGGTGTCGTCGGTCACCAGATGCACCGGCACCGGGCAATCGCGCAACAGTTGCCAGTCCAGCGGGGTGTAGAAAATACGCTCCAGCACGGATTCGTGCTGCACATCCTTGATGATCAATAGCAACGGCATCTCGTTGATGAACTGCAGGATCTCGGCGAAGGGATCCTGAACCCACATCACCTCGCTGGTGACCATGATCTGATGCCTCGCCAGCAATGAAGCCTGCTCTGCGAGCCACTGCCGGTGAGTGCGCAGATAACCATCGCGGGCGAGGCGGATCTGCTCGGGGGCAAACAGCCCTGCCACGGCCAGCGCCTGCAAGTAGTCGAAGGCCACGATGTGCAGCGGCAACTGCATGGCCTGGGCCAGTGCAGCCGCGCGCTCGAACGCCGGCGTGCGCTCCATGGCTGAAGGAGTGATCAACAGTAAACGCGGAGTCTGTGACATGGGATACCTCGGCATGCGGCCAGCCAGGAGAAACAGACTTCAGGGTGAATGCTGTGCCCATTGGCAGCTTGATCTTTATCAGCAAGAGCACCGATCGCGCTCAAAACAGCACATTGCCCGCCCACATGGCCAAGGTCAGCAATACCTGGCCCGGGATCACGCAGGCAGCGAAACGCCTGCCGCCGCTGACCCACGCCACCACGCATTTGCTCACCGAGTTACTGCTGACGGCAATCAGCGCTGGCACCGCTATCGAGTCATAAGGCACCTGGCCCGCCTTGGCCAGGCTGGCGATGGACGCTGTGGCAGAGTGCGCATCGGCAAAGCCCGACAGCATTGCGGTCAGCCACAAGCCTGCCTGACCAAAGTGGCTGAGCATGGCCGAGGAGACGAATGTGATGCCGGTAAGGGTCAGTGTCACGATGACCGCGAGTTTCAGATTGAACGCCCCTGCCGTGTCGACCGGCTTGCTGCGGCTCCCTCGTGTGGGGTCGGGGAACATCAGGCAGGCGCCGTACAACAACGTAGCGATCAAGCCGAAGAGCAGTGGCGCCCATAAACTGGTCAGCAGATCCGCATCAACCATCGTCAGGATCAGGCCGACCTGTATCACCGTTGCGAGATTGGAGAAAATCGCAGCGGCGCTGAGGATGCGGATATTGCCCGGCTCATGGGCAAGGCGTTGGCCCATGGTCGCGATCGTCACGGTACTGGAGGCGAAGCCGGATGCAATCGCGCTGATGACGTAGCCATAGCGCGAGCCCAAGGCGCGCACGGCAATGTGGCCGAACGCGCCGACCAGCATCAGCAACACCGTCACGGTACAAATGGTGCGCAGATTGATCGCGGCGTACGGGCCGATATATCGGTCCGGTGCCAATGGCAGTATGACCAGCGCTGCGATCAGCAGGATCAGGCCATCACGCATTTCCGTTTCGGACAACTGGCTGTTGGCAAAGTGATGCAGCGCCTGGCGATACGCCAGAAGGCCCGCGATCACCACGCCAAGGGCAATGGCCAGCGCCGGCGCGGTTGCGCACAACGCGCCCAGGACCAGCACTGCGGTCAACGCCACCTCGCTGGTCACCCCGGGATCGTCGCTCTGACTGCGCCAGTACGCGACGCTGGTCAGCAACGTGACACAGCCGGCGATGATCCCCAGCAGCAGGCCACCGCCGACTTGTAGCGCGACATATCCCAACAGCGCGGTAATGGCGAACGTGCGCAAGCCGGCGCAGTGTCGCGCATCGCCAGTACCCTTGTGCCGTTCACGCTCAAGACCGATGAGCATGCCGATCCCCAACGCCGCAGCGGCGCCGGACAGATCAAAAACCTCATTCATGGGTAGCGTCCCGCAGGGTTTGCGCACCCTGCTCGGCTTATGGCGAGCATTCAACACTTGCGCTGACGCGGCGAGCCGTTGCCGGCCTTGCTGGCAACGGCTGGGCAAACGCATTCGGCCACTCGTGAGGGGCGTTGATACGGGCCTCAAGCACCTCGACAAATTCCTGCGCAGCCTTGAGGCTCCTGAAGCCCACATCCCAGTCATCCATGTGCACGACCCAGCCATGGGGAGCGTGTTTTTCAGTGATCTTGATGTTCATGCAAACCCCGGTTTCAGCGGCACGCCAAGGTGCTTTCAAGGAGTGATTGCGACTTTCATGACTCCATCGCGTTGATGAGCGAACAACTCATACGCCTGCTCGATGTCGTCCAGTCTGAAACGGTGAGTCACCAGCGGTGACAGATCGACGGCGCCGCTCTGCACCACGGCCATCAACCTACGCATGCGTTCCTTGCCGCCGGGGCACAAGGTGGAAACAATGCTGTAATCGCCCAATCCGGCGGCAAACGCGCCGAGCGGGATGTGCAGGTCGCTGGAATACACCCCGAGGCTGGACAAGCGCCCACCCGGGCGCAGCACCCGCAATGCCGACTCGAACGTGCCTTGGGTGCCCAGCGCTTCGATGGACACATCCACGCCACGGCCATCGGTCAACGCCATGATCTGCTCCACCACATTGCCGTCCTTGAAATTGACGGTATGGGTCGCGCCCAGTTGGTGCGCCATGGCCATGCGTTCGGGCACCGCGTCGACACCGATAATCGTCGTGGCGCCCTTCAGCCGTGCTCCGGCCACGGCACAGAGGCCGATCGGGCCCAATGCAAACACCGCGACAGCGTCGCCGATGGCGATCTCGCCCCGCTCGGCCCCCGAGAACCCGGTGGACATGATGTCCGGGCACATCAGCACCTGTTCATCGCTCAACTGATCGGGGATCGGGCACAGGTTGGCCTGTGCATCCGGCACCAACACGTACTCGGCCTGGCAACCGTCGATCGTGTTGCCAAACTTCCAGCCGCCGATGGCCTTGAAGCCGTGCCGGGTGTCCGGGCCGTCCTGCGAGCCGCAGCCACACAGGCACGCATAACTGTGCCCGCTGGGGGTGATGGCCCCGGCGATCACCCGCTGCCCTTCGACAAAACCGAGTACTTGCGAGCCCAATCGCTCAATAATGCCGACCGGTTCGTGGCCGATGGTCAGTCCTCTGGCCACTGGGTATTCGCCGCGCAGGATATGCACGTCGGTGCCGCAAATGGTGGTGGTGGTCACGCGGATCAACGCATCCAGCGGCCCGACCTCGGGAATCGGCTTGTCATCGAGCACGATGCGGTTTTTTTCAACGAATATTGCGGCTTTCATGGTGGCCATGATGGCTTTCCCTCCGCCGACAGGTGAGTGCAGAGCAGAGCTTGAGCCGCGACGGCAGGGTCGTAGTTGATAATGGTCAACTATCCGAGGATCAGTGGTCTTGCTCGACCGTACATCCGCTCACGACCACGCGGTGATGTCTGGTTGATAAATATCAACCCCGCCCTGCTGGCTCGCTCCACGATAGGCGCATGCCCACTACTCACTGTTTCCAGGCATGCAGCGCAATGCTTGGGTGACTACCTCGGGAGTCCTGTCATGTCTGAGCAATCGCGTTTCATGCTGGTCGTGTCGCCGCTGATGAAAAACAGTCCGGCGTTCGACCGCGCCGCCTCCCTGGCCAAAGCGTCGGATGCCGCACTGCATATTGTCGCGTTTGATTATCTGGAGGGCCTGGCGACCGCAGGAATGGTCAACGAGCAAGCCCTGGAGCTGATGCGCCTGGGCTATGTCGAACGCCATCATCAATGGCTCGAAGACCAGGCCCGGCCGCTGCGCAAGATCGGAGTGACCGTCACCACCGAGGTCGTCTGGGTGGACAATCCTTTGAAGGAGATCCTCATCCATTTGAAGGAACAGCCGATGGCTGTCCTTATAAAGGCTCTGGAGCACGAATCAGTTCTGTCGCGGCTGATGTTCACCCCGCTGGACATCCATCTGTTGCGCGAATGCCCGGTGCCGCTGCATTTTGTCAGCCACGCTCAAAACGCTCTGCCACGCCGAATCGTCGCGGCGGTCGACCCCTTCCATCGTGAGGGCCAATACCAGGGCCTCAATGATCGGATCCTGCGCGAAGCAGCAAGACTGGCCAGTGTCTGCAATGGCAGCCTGGACGTGATCTATGCCCATGACCTGTCATCGATCAGCGCTGCCGAGTTCGGCTTCAATAACGCCTCAGCGATCTTTTCTTCCAGCGCAGCCAAAAAACTGTTCGAGGCCCAAGGCGAAGCCTTCCAGGCGTTGGCTGAACGTAACAACATTCCGGCAGAGAACCAGCACATGATTGTGGGCGATCCCGCCAAGGTGCTTTCCAGCTATGCCGATGCGTACGACATCGATGTGATCGTAATGGGCCGCGTCACTCATCGAGGAATAGGCAGACTGGTTGGCAGCACGGTGGAGCATCTGTTGTACAAAATGCCATGTAGTGTGTGGGTTGTGGCCCCGGAAACGCTTACTCGCTGATGGATGCAGTCGACGCTGAAGAAAGGAGTGGATTTCCAAACACCAGACGGTGACGGAATGGCCAGTCAGGAGCGTGGAAAACATTTCCATTGCACAATAAATAAGGGCTTGCATGACATATGTCATGCAAGCCCTTGATATTTATGGTGCCCGAAGCCGGAATCGAACCGGCACGCCCTTACGAGCGGGGGATTTTAAGTCCCATGCGTCTACCAGTTTCGCCATTCGGGCGGTAGCGCGGTGTTGCTTCGTCAGCCCTGCGGTTGCGATCCTGACAGGATGGCCGCTTGAAAAGCCGAGCGGGGAATATATACATCACGTCCCGGTGAAGCAAGTTTGGAGTGCGCGATTTGAGAACTAAATATCGCTGACCGCGGAAAATCAAAAAGCCTCAGAAATCAGTGAGCTACGCAGTTTGCTTGAAGTAGACGCCGAGGTTACTGGCAAATCGCAGCAACCCGACTGGAAATTGAGACGATAAACTCAAAAGATTCAGATGCTCACCATCACCTTAGCTGCACGGGTGACAGATGTTTCATCGATTGAGATTATGAGCAGGCAACCCAGGACTGGACGGGATGTCTACGCTAAAGGTTGGCGCCGAAATCAATAATCAAAGGGTAATCAGCACGCCCCCCTTCAACCACGATCACGCCGCACAGAACGTCACCAGAGCAGAGCTCAGGGATGTACAAGCAATCAGGAGATTTGATTCCATGCAAATGAGTGACACCGTTCTAAAAGCGTCTTTAAGCCAAGAGGAGCGCTCGGCGATCGCCGAGATCGAAGCGACCACCAATATCCTGCAGCTTGTCACCCGTCTGACCGGTACACGCTTTGCCGGTATCGCAAAATTCACGGAAACAGAGTGGATCGTGTGTTCGGCATACGATCCCATCGAACTGGGTATAAACGTCGGCGATACGCTGGATCTGGAAACCACCCTTTGCAGTGAGTTTCGACGAAATCCGCAAGCCCTCTTCCTTCCACAAATCAGCCAGGATGGACGACTTTCGTCACGTCCTGTGGTGAAGCAATATTCGATTGAAAGCTACGCAGGCGCGCCTGTTTTCCTGCCGGACGGGAGACTCTGGGGTGCCTTATGTGCTCTGGACTCAAGGGCTGTTCTGTTTGACAACCCCGATCTTGCAGAGACATTGACGCTGTTCGCGCGGCTCATTGGCTGCATCTTTTTCTCGAATCTCACGGTGGAAGGTGCCAGCCACATCCAGACCGGATCGTGCTTGACTGATTGACCCTCCGCAAACAGGTGAGCACCACACTTTTCTGCAGACAACAAAAAACCCCGTAGATCATTGATCTACGGGGTTTTTGATAGTGGAGGCCGAGGTCGGAATCGAACCGGCGTAGGTGGATTTGCAATCCACTGCATAACCATTTTGCTACTCGGCCTCAAAGTATTCGCTGTCAGTAGCACAACAACAAACACTGTACAAATTGGAGCGGGAAACGAGACTCGAACTCGCGACCCCGACCTTGGCAAGGTCGTGCTCTACCAACTGAGCTATTCCCGCTTGGTGTGGCGCATTCTATAGAATTAAGATGCCCCGTCAACCCCTTGATTCAAAAAACTTTTATTTCTTTTCGACATCGGTCTTCAGGTGCGGCCAGGCGGCGCGAAGGTATTGAACCATCGACCACAGGGTCAGCCCTGCCGATACGATCAGCAGCGTATAACCGAGCACGACCCAGAAGCTGAATGCCTTTGGATGAGCCAGCAAAATCACCAGCGCGAGCATCTGCGCAGCGGTTTTCCATTTGCCCAGATTGGAAACGGCTACCTGCGCTCGTGCGCCGAGTTCGGCCATCCATTCGCGCAGTGCCGAAATCACGATCTCGCGACCGATGATGACCGCCGCTGGCAGCGTCAGCCAGAGATTGCCGTGTTCCTGCACCAGCAGGACCAAGGCAACAGCGACCATCAGCTTGTCGGCGACCGGATCGAGGAAGGCACCGAACGGTGTGCTTTGCTCCAATCGGCGCGCCAGATAACCATCGAGCCAGTCGGTTGCAGCCGCGAAGGCGAACACCGAAGCGGAGGCCATGTAACTCCACTCGTAGGGCAGATAGAACAGCAAAATAAAGATCGGGATGAGCAGGACGCGTAGAACGGTAATCAGATTAGGGATATTCATCGGCACAACTGGCTACGAGGTGAAGGGGCATTCTACTCACTATGCAGGTTCGCATAAATCGACTCAGCGAGCTTTTTACTGATCCCCGGGGCTTTGGCGATCTCTTCGATGCTTGCACGAGACAGCTCCTGCAATCCACCAAAATGTTTCAACAGGTCACGGCGGCGGGTCGGCCCTACCCCTGCCACGCCTTCCAACGTTGAGGTTCGGCGGGTCTTGCCGCGACGAGCGCGATGCCCCGTAATTGCGAAGCGGTGCGCCTCATCGCGGATCTGCTGGATCAAGTGCAAGGCGGGTGAATCGCCGCGCAAGGTGAACTCGTGCGCTGCATCATTCAGATACAACGTTTCGAAACCGGCCTTGCGCGTGGCGCCCTTGGCGACGCCTAACAGGATCAGATCCGGTACGGCCAGTTCGTTGAGCACATCACGGGCCATCGACAATTGGCCTTTGCCACCGTCGACCAACAGAATGTCCGGCAACTTGCCCTCGCCGTCCTTGAGTTTGCTGAAGCGGCGAGTCAACGCCTGGTGCATGGCCGCGTAATCGTCGCCGGCGGTGACGCCTTCGATGTTGTAGCGGCGATAATCCGACTTAATCGCGCCTTCCGGCCCGAACACCACGCAGGAGGCAACCGTCGCTTCGCCGCTGGAATGACTGATGTCGTAGCATTCCAGGCGTTGCGGCGGTTCATCCAGATTCAGCACTTCGGCCAGCGCGTCGAATCGCGCGGCGGTGTGCTGACGGTTGGCCAGACGCGCGCCCAACGCTTGCTCAGCGTTGGTCACGGCCAGTTGCTGCCAGCGCGCACGGGTGCCGCGCACCCGATGACTGATGGCCAACTCACGGCCGCGCAAGGTGTGAATCCCTTCGATCAACGCCGGGAAGTCTTCGTGAACCACGTTGACGATCAGTTCGCTCGGCAGATCGCGTTCGGGGCTGCTGATGTAGTACTGACCGAGGAACGCTGCCATGACCTCGGAAACGTCTTCCTCGATGCCGACCTGCGGGAAGAAATTCTTGCTGCCCAGCACGCGCCCGCCGCGCACGCTGATCAGGTGGACACAGGCGCCGCCTGGGTTGACGAATGCGGCAATAACGTCGATATCGCCGGTTCCGCCTTCCATGCTTTGCTGGTCCTGCACCCGACGCAGCAAGGCAATCTGGTCGCGCAATTCGGCCGCGCGTTCGAATTCGAGATTGATCGCTGCCTCTTCCATCGCGGTGGACAGCTCATTAGTCAGCGCGTGGCTGCGACCCTCGAGGAACATCACCGAGTGGCGCACGTCTTCGGCGTAGACGTCAGGCTCGACCAAACCCACGCATGGTGCCTTGCAGCGTTTGATCTGGTATTGCAGGCACGGACGGGTGCGGTTCTTGTAATAGCTGTCTTCACACTGACGGACGAAAAAGGTTTTTTGCAGGATGCTCAGGCTTTCGCGAATGGCGCCGGCACTCGGATAGGGCCCAAAATACTTGCCCTTGGCCTTTTTGGCGCCGCGATGGATGCTCAGGCGCGGAAACTGTCCGTCGGAGAGAAACACGTACGGATAGGATTTATCGTCGCGCAGCAGGATGTTGTACGGCGGGCGCCACTCCTTGATCAGCGTCTGTTCCAGCAGCAGCGCTTCGGTTTCGTTGGCGGTGATGGTCGTCTCGACCTGAGCGATACGCCCGACCAGTGCAGCCGTTTTCGGCGCCAGCCCGGTCTTGCGAAAGTAGCTCGCCAGACGTTTCTTCAGGTTTTTGGCTTTGCCGACATACAGCAGGCGCGCCTCGCTGTCGAACATGCGATAGACGCCCGGGCGACCGCTGACGGTCGACAGGAAAGCACTGGAATCAAATGTCTCGGTCATGGTCAGGCGCTGGCATCCACCATGCCGTGACGCACCGCGAGCAGTGTCAGCTCGACGTCGCTGCTGATCGAAAGCTTCTCGAAAATGCGGTAGCGGTAGGTGTTCACGGTTTTCGGCGACAGGCACAACTTGTCGGAAATGATCTGGACCTTCTGGCAGCCGACAATCATCAAGGCAATCTGGATTTCCCGCTCCGACAAGGCATCGAACGGCGAATCATTGGTTGGCTGGAATGATTTGATCGCCAACTGCTGAGCAATCTGCGGACTGATGTAACGCTGCCCGGCGAAAACCAGCCGAATGGCCTGAACCATTTCCGGCAGACCCGCCCCCTTGGTCAGATAACCGGCGGCGCCGGCCTGCAGCAAACGCGTCGGGAAAGGGTCTTCCTCGCACACCGTAACGGCAACCACCTTGATGTCCGGGTGGCTGCGCAGCAGTTTTCGTGTGGCTTCGAGGCCGCCGATGCCGGGCATCTTGACGTCCATGAGCACTACGTCAGGCTTCAATTCACGGGCTTTGATCAGGGACTCTTCACCTGACTCGGCCTGACCCACCACCTGCAGGCCATCGATATCGGCCAGCATCCGTGTAATGCCTGTACGAACGAGATCATGGTCGTCGACCACTAGCACCCTAATCAAGCAGACACCTCGCGATATGGTCTTATTGGGATGCCGGACACCTTAGCAAAAAGTGCCAGACAGACCTAGCGGAAAGCCGCATTTAAAAAGTTTCAATTCGTCATTCAGGGCTTGCCGGCTGTGGGTTTCAGAGCACAGCTGTACTCAAATCGAGCTGCATTCTGAGGAAACACTCATCCCTGCCCACGATGTGCAGTCCTTTAGATGCATACAGTTTTTGCGCCGGGTTATTGTCAAACACTGTCAGCCGCAGTGCCGGTCGCCTTGCCTGCCGAGCCATCTCGATCACCTGATCAACGGCCCAGGAACCGGCGCCCTGCCCTTGCCAGGGCTGATCAATCTGCAATTCGCGTATGTACAGCGCTCGGGCATCCTGGCTCAGACTGACAAAGCCGATCAGCAGTTCATCCTGAAGGATCATCCAGTTCTCACGATGCTGCCAGCCTGCGTCGAATGCCTCGTCCTGCCACAACAGATCGTGGTCAATGTAATAGCGCAGCATGTTGCGACAGGTCAGATCCCGCGCAAAAGCAAGATCATCATGGGTGGCATGCCGAATTCGATAACTCATTCAGCTCTCTCCAATCGTAAAAATGTACTTTAACCAGATCGTTTACCAGTGATAGCCGTTTCGCTCGGCACGCAATAGCATTTTCTGATTGCTGACGCGTATCAGCGTCGAGTAAGCTCGGCGTATTCATCGGAGACAGACCATGTTCAACGCCCCTTCACAGTCTTGCATCGCCAGCGCCTCGCGCTCGATTGCGGCTGCGTGGGTGAACGACGCCTGCGCTCCAGACAACTTTTATTTTGGGTATTGGTTTAGCCACTGGCGCGCCTGATACCCAAACGGCGCCCATGATAACGGGTCGCCTACCAGAGATTTCTCAACCCCCGGTCGGCCTCCCGACCGGGGGTTTTGTTTTTCAGGCCCATCACTTTCAGCGACACACCACATTTCGAGGATTCCACCATGAACTACGCCACTTATTACCGTTACGACAGCTTTAGCGCCTGGCGATTTACCAGCCTCCGCTCGGGACAGCCTGCCGCCTCCGATCGGTCACCTACAGGTGGCAAACACACACGCCGAGCCAGTACGGCCATTTGTCGAACACCCCAATAGGGCCGAGTGCGCGGGAAAAACCCGCCATCCGCCCAGGAAGACCGAACATGAACTCTTCAGTTTCCGCTTTGCCGCTGTCCACCCTCGATTCTGCCAACGAAGCGCTGACCCTGCGTCTGCCCAGCTCGTTGCAGCTCAAACAGCAATTACCGCTCAGCCACTCCCTGCATCAGCAGGTCAATGCCCATCGCCAGGCGGTGCGCGCCATCCTCGACGGTGAAGACCCGCGCCTGCTGGTCATCGTTGGCCCCTGCTCCATCCATGATCCGCAGTCGGCAATCGAATACGCCAGCAAACTTGCTCGACTGGCCGAAGATGTCAGCGGTGAAATGCTGCTGGTCATGCGTGCTTACGTCGAAAAGCCGCGAACGACGATCGGCTGGAAAGGTCTGGCCTACGATCCGCATCTGGACGGCTCTGACGACATGGCTGCCGGTCTGACGCTGTCGCGCGAACTGATGCTGGAAATGATCCGGCTCGGACTACCGGTCGCTACCGAACTCCTGCAACCCATGGCCGCCAACTACTTTGATGACCTGCTGAGCTGGGTGGCCATTGGTGCCCGCACCACCGAATCGCAAATCCACCGCGAAATGGCCAGCGGCCTGAACATGCCGGTGGGCTTCAAGAACGGCACCGACGGCGGCGCCGCCGTTGCTGTCGACGCCATGCGCTCGGCAGCCCATCCGCATCGACACTTCGGCGTCGACAGCCAAGGGCATCCGGCGATCGTGCAGACAGCCGGCAACGCTGACACCCACATCGTGCTGCGCGGTGGACATCAAGGGCCGAACTACGATGCAACCAGCGTGGCCAACATCAGCGCCGAGCTCAGCAGACTGAAGATCCCCAGCCGGATCATGGTCGATTGCAGCCATGCCAACAGCGGCAAGGATCCACTGCGCCAGCCAGCAGTCTTCAATGACGTCCTTGAACAACGCCTGCGTGGAAACCACTCGTTGATCGGCATGATGCTGGAATCTCACTTGTTCGAAGGCTGCCAGCCGCTGAGCAGCTCTCTGCGCTACGGCGTATCGATCACCGACGGCTGCCTCGGCTTCGATGCAACTGAGCGATTGCTGACCGATGCCGCACGACGCGTCGCACAAGCCAAACGTTGATCGAACCGCCCTCCCGCTCATTCAAAGCGCGGAGGGCCGGCATTCACTGGCAAAGCCTCCACGCTGATCTGCCTAACAGGGGATTGCTGACTGACATCGTCCAGACGCTCCACGGTGTAGGCGATCTGCACCGTTGTGCCGTGATGCTCACGCCAGAACCGGTGAGGAACGATGAAACACACCGCTTGACCAGCCGTCTCCCGCGTAATTTCAAGATCATCCCGGTGACTGAAAAACTCACCGTCACACTTGAGATAGACCAACTCATCCTCTTGCACCTGCGCCCCTTCGATGAGAACGGAAACGCCGTCGACCGAATCCTTCAGTGACAACAGGTTTTCAACTGCCTCAACGACATCCGGCGCAGGCAATTGCGCACGCGCTGCAGGGCCGAGGAAAACCGTGGCAGGCTCGGACGCTCGAACCGTTCCACAGCGTTGTTCGACACGGTAGGCGACGACCACTTCACCGCCTCGGTGAGCTTCGATGTAGCTCCCCGGCACCCAGAACGACAGGCATTGCGCGACGGAGTAGGCCTCCACGTTCAATGAGTCGGTAAAGATCTCGGGCGAAGTATCGCCGTGCCAGGACAACATCACCCGATCGCCCGCCGACATCCTCGCGTAAGGCTGCAGAGTCACCAGGGTGCCCTCTGCCACTCGCGATGGCTCCAGCGCTCCGTTTACCGAGCCTTCGATCTGTGGCGCCAACAATTGCGTGCGTATATCGCCCACAGACAGTTGCAGGCGTGCAGATTCCACTGCCTTGGGCGCGGACGCACTTTGCAGTGTCCAGTAAACCTCCAGCGAGCCCCCGTCCAGCGCAGCCACATGCATGGCCTTGATGACGAAGATTACGTCCCTGCCGACCTGAGCCTGGCTGATGAATCGAACACTCTCGTATTGATAGGTGAAGCCTTCGATATCCAGCCCCTCCCAATACAGCGTCAACTGATCGCCGCAGCTCATGTTGGCATAAGGAGAAATGCGAACGATGGCTTTGACCAGTGAAGGATCCAACACGCTCCCACTGAGCCCGTCAATCATCGGCGCGACAAGAGTTTCGATGGACACTTCGGCAACCATCGGCTGACGCATCCGCCAGCAAAACTCGACTTCATGGCTATTCATTTTCGTTTCCACTCCCTGGAAAACGTGCCGCCCCGAATGGCGACACTGACATCTACATTGAGGACTTCTTCGAATGTTCTTGATGTCAGCCGAATACACCGCGACGACGGCGCAAGCGCTACTCGCAAGGTAGGCAACCGCGGAGTTCGCGCGGTTATGCCGACAAACGACCCACTGAACTTCCGATTCGGATTTCACAGCTCTCCGAAATTTCGTACGCCTCGTAGTCCATTTTCAAACACAACGCGAAGCCTCTTCGTACTTCCTCAGCGACAGGGGTGTTTTAGAGTGGCTCGGTGATTTCCCGATGAACTTCTACGAAAAAGGTAAGAACATGCAACGGAATGCTACAACTCGTTATCCCATCCTGTTGGTCCACGGTCTGTTCGGGTTCGAGCGTATCGGTCATTTCGAGCTGTTCCATGACGTCAAATCCGCGCTGAAAGCGGCTGGCTGTCGATTGTTTGTTCCACACCTTTCGGCCACCCACGACAATGAAATGCGGGGTGAGCAATTACTGTCACAGATGGCCTGCGTGCTGCGAGGCACAGGAGCGAAGAAAGTCAACCTTATAGGACACAGTCAAGGTGCACTCGCTGCACGCTATGCGGCAGCGCTTGCACCAAACGTCGTCGCTTCAGTCACCTCCGTCAGTGGTCCGAACCATGGTTCGGAGCTCGCCGACTTCCTGCGCAAGGCACTGGTCCCGGGCAAGCTGCCGGAGGTCGTTGCACAAAACGTGGCGACGCAATTTGCCGATTTGTTGTCGCTGCTCAGTGGCAGCGTGGCACTGCCACAGAATGCGGTGGCTGCACTCAACGCACTGACCACCGTCGGCGTCGGTCAATTCAATGACAAATTCCCACAAGGCCTGCCACACACCTGGGGCGGTCACGGTCCGGAGCAAGTCAACGGCGTGCGCTATTACTCGTGGAGCGGAGTTGTTGCGCAATCCAGGCTGCCGGCGCTGGATCCGGTTCAAGCAACCTGCCGGGTCCTGTCGCAGTATTTCACCACCGAACCCCAGCAGAATGACGGCTTCGTCGGACGCTTCAGTAGCCATCTCGGCCAAGTGATCCGCTCTGATTATCCAATGGATCACCTGGCGAGCTTGCGGCGCAGCCCGGGCGTAACCGCGTCTTCGCCGGACCCTATCGAGCTGTACGTCGAGCATGCCCAGCGCCTGCGTGCGGCGGATCTTTGAGTAGAGTCAGGAAATCAGAATGGAACTTTGCCGAGAATTCACCGACTGATTCCGGTACGCTCCACCTTTTATTGAAACAGTTCGGAGAATTCCCCATGGCCAAAGCCACTGCCCGCCACATCCTGGTTTCCAGCGAAGACAAGTGCAACGAACTCAAGGCTCAGATCGAAGCCGGCGCCGATTTTGCTGATGTAGCCAAAGCCAACTCCAGCTGCCCATCCAGCCGTCAGGGCGGTGACCTGGGTTCGTTCGGTCCAGGCCAGATGGTCAAGGAATTCGACACCGTGGTGTTCAGCGCGCCGATCAACGTCGTGCAAGGCCCGGTGAAGACCCAGTTCGGTTACCACCTGCTGGAAGTCACCAGCCGTCAGGACTGATTCGTCGTCCTGTTGCTGACAACGGCCCACCCTTTGGTGGGCCGTTGTGTTTCGGTTACATATACGGCTGGCGAGTGGCGCGCCGCTCGCGTACAACTTGCGCTTATCGATTTTGCGTTCCAAGGCTGACGATGCGACTGGTTTTTCCCACACTGATGCTCACCGCCCTCGCCCTGCTCACGGGTGCCGCCGGTGCGACCGCTGCCCCGCAACACGCACTGACCGTTTACGGCGAACCGGCCAAATACCCCGCCGGCTTCGGCCATTTCGACTACACCAATCCGCAGGCGCCGAAGGGTGGGACGATGCGGCGCTCGGCAATCGAAATCGGCCACTTCGATCATCTGCTGCCCTATATAGACAAAGGCATCGGCGTCACGCAGATCGACGGCCTGCTGTATTCGCCGCTGGCCCAGCGCTCGCTGGATGAGCCCTACACGGTGTACGGTCTGGTGGCGGAGAAAATGGAACGCTCGGAAGACGGTCTGTCGCTGCGCTTTTTCATCAATCCGAAGGCGCGCTTTGCCGATGGCAAACCGATCACTGCCGAAGACGTTCGCTACACCTACAACCTGCTGATGACCCAGGGCAGCCTGCGTTATCGCACCCAGTTTGCCGACGTCAAAGGCGTCGAAATCGAGGCACCACTGACCGTGCGCTTCGACTTCAAAAGTAACGAAAACCGCACCCTGCCCCTGGATATCGCGACACTGCCGGTGTTCCCCGAACACTGGTGGAAGAGTCGCGATTTCGCCGGCGGCGGTGGTTATGAGCCGCCGCTGGGCAGCGGGCCGTACCGTGTTGGCAAGGTCGACTCCGGGCGCAGCATCACTTTCGAACGCAATGGCGACTGGTGGGGCAAGGACCTGCCGGTCAGTCGCGGCCTGTACAACTTCGACCATTTCAGTATCGAGTATTTCGGCGACACCGATGTCGCCCGCCAGGTGCTGCGTGGTGGTGCCTATGACTACAACCGCGAGTTTTCCGCGACCGGCTATTCGATCGGCTACGACAGTCCCGCCCTCAGCGATGGCCGTTTGCAGAAGGCCCACCTCGCCACTGAAGCGCCGCAATCGGCCCAGGGTTTCGTGTTCAATCTGCAAAAGCCGATGTTCCAGGACCGCCGGGTACGCCAGGCACTCGCGATGCTCTGGGATTTCGAGTGGAGCAACCGGCAGATGATGCGCAACGTCTATATCCGCCAGCAGAGCTACTTCTCCAACACCGACCTCGCCGCCCGGCAGTTGCCCGATGCGAAAGAGTTGGAAATTCTTGAACCGCTGCGCGGTCAGGTGCCTGAGGAAGTGTTCAGCAAAGTCTTCGAGGCGCCGAAGACCGACGGCAGCGGCATCATCCGTGACAAGCAGTTGCAAGCCCTGCAACTGCTTGAGCAGGCCGGCTGGAAACCGGATGGCGATCAACTGGTCAACGACGCCGGCGAGCCGCTGAGCTTCACTTTTCTGGTCAGCCAGAACGGCATGGACCGCCTGCTGTTGCCCTACAAGCGCACGCTGAAGCAGATCGGCATCGAGCTGAATATCCGTCGCATCGACGCCTCGCAATACGTCAATCGCCTGATGAGTCGCGACTACGACATGATCGTCACCGGCTACCCCGTTACCACTTCTCCGGGCGGTGAGTTGCTCAATTATTTCGGCTCGGCAGCGGCCAACGACCCGGGCGCGAACAACTACATGGTGCTGAAAAATCCGGCAGTCGACACTTTGATCAACGGCCTGATCCGCGCCTCGACCCAATCGGACATGCTGCATTACGCCCATGCGCTGGACCGGGTGCTGCAATGGAACTACTACTGGATTCCCAACTATTACCCGCCAGGCACCTCGACCGTATGGTGGAACCGCTTCGGCATTCCCACGGTGCAGGCGAGCAATGACGAAGCCATCGAGAGCTGGTGGGAAATCAGCCGCACGCCACTGACCAATCAGCAAATGACCGCCGAGAAAATCAGTCGCGGCAGACCCGGAGGGCCGCACTGATGTGGGGTTACATACTGCGGCGCCTGCTGCTGATCATTCCGACGCTGGTGATCATCCTGCTGGTCAATTTCGTCATCATCCAAGCCGCGCCCGGCGGACCAGTGGAACAAGCCATCGCCCATCTGCAAGGCATTGGCGGCGCCAGTGTCGGCGGTGGTGCCGGCGAGACATCGAGCAACGCTTCGCGCGCCAGCCGTGGCCTCGATCCGCAATTGATCAAGGACATTGAAAAACAGTACGGCTTCGACAAACCGGCCCACGAGCGCCTGTGGCTGATGCTGAAGAATTACGCGCAACTGGACTTCGGCAAGAGCTTCTTCCGTGGTGCAACAGTCACCGACCTGATTCTGGAAAAGATGCCGGTGACCATTTCGCTCGGACTGTGGGCGACGCTGATCACCTATCTCGTGTCGATCCCGCTGGGCATCCGCAAGGCCGTGCACCACGGCAGCCATTTCGACATCTGGAGCAGCACGGCGATCATCATCGGTTACGCCATGCCGGCGTTTCTGTTCGCGATGTTCCTGATCGTGGTATTCGCCGGCGGTACTTCGTTGAACTGGTTTCCGGTGCGCGGGCTGGTTTCGGACAACTTCGAATCGCTATCGACGCTGGGAAAGATCGCCGATTACTTCTGGCATCTGGTGCTGCCGGTCACCGCGCTGGTGATCGGTGGTTTCGCGACGCTGACAATCCTGACGAAAAACTCGTTCCTCAATGAAATCACCCGACAGTACGTAGTAACGGCCCGCGCCAAAGGCTTGAGCGAACGCCGCGTGCTGTACGGACACGTGTTTCGCAACGCCATGCTGTTGGTGGTTTCGGGGATACCTCAGGCGTTCATCAGTGTGTTCTTCGCCGGCTCGCTGCTGATCGAAGTGATCTTCTCCCTCGATGGCCTTGGGCGCATGAGTTACGAAGCAGCGGTATCGCGGGACTATCCGGTGGTGTTCGGTTCACTGTTCATCTTCACCCTGTTCGGCCTGCTGATAAAACTGATCGGCGACCTCTGCTACACCCTGGTCGACCCGCGTATCGACTTTGCCGCGAGGAATGCCTGATGTTCAAGCTCTCGCCTTTGGGTCGACGCCGTTTCGAACGCTTCAAGAAAAACCGTCGTGGCTGGTGGTCGCTGTGGCTGTTCATCGGCCTGTTCCTGCTGACGCTGGGTGGCGAATTGATCGCCAACGACAAACCGTTGATGGTCAGTTATCAGGGCCAATGGTACTTCCCGGTGTTCAAGCGCCATACCGAACAGGAGTTCGGCGGGCAACTGCCTTTTCAGGCCGATTACCGCAGCGAGTACGTGCAGAATCTGATTCGCAAGGACGGCGGCTGGTTGCTGTTCCCGCCGATTCCGTTCAGCGACGACACGCCCAACTATGACCTGAACAAACCGGCGCCGAGCCCACCAACTTCGGTGAACTGGCTGGGCACCGACGATCAGGCGCGGGATGTGCTGGCGCGGGTCATCTTTGGTGCTCGGGTGTCGATTCTGTTTGCCCTGATGCTCACATTTGTCAGTGCGCTGATCGGTATCGCTGCCGGCGCGTTGCAGGGCTATTACGGTGGCTGGGTCGATTTGCTCGGGCAGCGCGTACTTGAGGTCTGGTCGGGGCTGCCGGTGTTGTATCTGCTGATCATCCTTTCCGGGTTCGTCGAGCCGAATTTCTGGTGGCTGCTGGGGATCATGGCGCTGTTTTCCTGGTTGGCGCTGGTGGACGTGGTGCGCGCCGAGTTCCTGCGCGGGCGCAATCTGGAATACGTCAAAGCCGCGCGCGCCCTGGGCCTGACTGACCGCAAGGTGATCTTCCGGCACATCCTGCCCAACGCAATGAACGCGACGCTGAGCTACCTGCCGTTCATTCTGACCGGCGCGATTTCAACGCTGACCGCGCTGGATTTTCTCGGCTTCGGCATGCCGGCCGGCAGTGCCTCGCTGGGTGAACTGATCGGTCAGGGCAAGCAGAACCTGCAAGCACCGTGGCTCGGGTTGACCGCGTTCTTTACCCTGGCGTTGATCCTCTCCTTGCTGGTATTCATCGGCGAAGCGTTACGTGACGCTTTTGACCCTCGATCCTGAAGCGTGACCATGACAGAAAACCTGATTGAAATCCGCAACCTCAATGTCGCCTTCCATGGCCAGACCGTGGTGCGCGACCTGTGCCTGGATATCCGCCCCGGTGAGTGCCTGGCACTGGTCGGCGAATCGGGCTCGGGGAAATCGGTGACCGCGCATTCGATCCTGCAACTGCTGCCCGAGAGTGAGGCGCAAACCCGTGGCAGCATCCGCTATCGCGGGCAGGAACTGCTCGGTGCTGATCCGAAGGTCTTGCGCGAGCTGCGCGGCAATCGCATCGCCATGATCTTTCAGGAGCCGATGACTTCGCTCAATCCGCTGCACACCATCGAAAAGCAGATCGGCGAGACCCTGTTGCTGCACCGCGGCCTCGGCGGCAAGCAAGCGCAGCAGCGCATTCTCGAATTGCTCGGACTGGTCGGCATTCAAAAGCCCAAGGAACGCCTGAAAGCCTATCCGCATCAGCTCTCTGGCGGGCAACGGCAACGGGTGATGATCGCCATGGCCCTGGCCTGCGAACCGGAGTTGTTGATTGCCGACGAGCCGACCACGGCGCTGGATGTCACCGTGCAACGCAAGATTCTCTTGCTGCTCAAGTCCCTGCAACAGCGGCTCGGCATGTCACTGTTGCTGATCAGCCATGACCTCAATCTGGTGCGCAGCATCGCGCAGCGGGTGTGCGTGATGAAGGCTGGCGAGATCGTCGAGCAGGCACCCTGCGAAACCCTGTTTACCGAACCCAAACACCCTTACAGCTGCGTGCTGTTGAACGCAGAGCCGGAAGGTGAAGCCCTGCCCCGTGATGAACGTGAAAATGTGCTGGAGGTCGCTGACCTGCGCGTCGATTTCCAGGTCGGCGGCGGGTTGTTCAGGCGCAAGCAGTATCTGCGCGCTGTCGATGGCATCAGTCTGAATATTCAGCGCGGCAAGACCTTGGGCATTGTTGGCGAGTCCGGTTCGGGCAAGTCGACGCTGGGTCAGGCGATCCTGCGTTTGCTGGACTCCGAGGGCAGCATTCGTTTTCAGGGCGAAGCGCTGGACGGCCTCAATCAAAAGCAGCTGCGGCCGTGGCGGCGGCAGATGCAGGTGGTGTTTCAGGACCCGTTTGGCAGCCTCAGCCCGCGCATGTCGGTGGCGCAGATCATCAGCGAAGGTTTGGAAGTGCATTGCGAGTCGACCGCTAACGAATGTGATGAGCAAGTGATTCGCGTGCTCAAGGAAGTCGGCCTCGACCCGGAAAGCCGCCATCGCTACCCGCATGAATTTTCCGGCGGCCAGCGCCAGCGCATCGCCATCGCCCGGGCGCTCGTGCTTAAGCCGGCGCTGATTCTGCTTGATGAGCCGACCTCGGCCCTCGACCGCACCGTACAGAAACAAGTGGTCGCCCTGCTCCGTGATTTGCAGGAAAAATATGGTTTGACCTACCTGTTTATCAGCCATGATCTGGCGGTGGTGCGCGCGTTGGCACACGACATGATCGTGATCAAGGACGGTCAGGTGGTCGAGCGTGGTGCCAGTCACGACGTGTTTGACAACCCGCAGCATCCCTACACCAAAGAGCTGTTGGCGGCGGCGCATCCGGGGTAGGTTTTTTCTGTTAATTCGCGGCGCGGCATTCGCGAGCAGGCTCGCTCCCACATTTGAATGCAGGCCCCTGTGGGAGCGAGCCTGCTCGCGAACGGGCCGTCACTGGCAACAAACAATCAGGACCAGCCTCCATGAACACCACCGAAAGCCTCAAGGACTACCAACGGGTACGCACCCTGGCGATCCGTTCGCTGTTCGAGATCATCGAGCAATCCAGCGAAGGCACGGTGATTGTTGACCGCGATGCGAATATCGTCTGGATGAACGAACGCTACGCCCGGCGCTTCGGTCTGGATTCAGCGGCAGGCGCTATCGGCAAACCCTGCGAAAGCGTGATCCCCGGCAGCCTGCTGCGCGAGGTGGTACGCACCGGTCGGCCGATTCTGCTGGACATGCAGGACACGCCGAAGGAACCGCTGGTGGTGATGCGCCTGCCGATCCACGACGATGCCGGCAGCGTGATCGGCGCCATCGGTTTTGCCCTGTTCGACGAGTTACGCACGCTGTCGCCGATGCTCAAGCGCTACCTGAGCATGCAGGAAGAACTGGCCTCGACCCGCTCGCTGCTGCGTGCGCGGCAGACCAAATACAACTTCGCCCACTTCATCGGTACTAGCGCTGCCAGCCTTGAAGTCAAACGACGTGCGCGCCGCAGTGCCAGCGCTGATTCGCCCGTGTTGCTGCTGGGAGAAACCGGCACCGGCAAGGAGTTGCTTGCCCAAGCGATTCACAGTGCCTCACCACGCGCGCATAAAGCCTTCGTCAGCATCAACAGCGCGGCAATTCCCGAGGCGCTGCTGGAAGCCGAATTCTTTGGCACGGCACCCGGCGCTTTTACCGGCGCTGACCGCAAGGGCCGCACCGGTAAATTACAAATCGCTCAGGGTGGCACGCTGTTTCTCGATGAGATCGGCGATATGCCGCTGCCGCTGCAAAGCAAACTGCTGCGCGTGTTGCAGGAAAAGGAGTTCGAGCCGGTCGGCTCCAATGAAGTGATTCAGAGCGATGTGCGGGTAATCGCCGCGACGTCGACGGATTTGCAGGCGGCGATCAAGCGCGGCGAATTTCGCGCCGATTTGTACTACCGCCTCAACGTACTGCCGATCCAGGTGCCGCCGCTGCGTGAACGCCTCGATGATCTGCCGGCGCTGAGCGAGGCGATTCTCGAAGAACTGCGCAGCCAGCATGAACTGCACCGCGACGCGCTGGCGTTGCTCGGCCAGCATGCCTGGCCGGGCAACATCCGTGAGTTGCGCAACGTGCTGGAGCGGGCGGCGTTGCTCAGTGATGATCTGATCCTGACCGAGCAGGATATTCGCGGGGCGATTGGCACCTTTACTCCGGTTGAGCGGACGGCCGAGCCGAGCATGCAAGCCTCCGCTGGGGAGACATTTGCACAGGCGCGGGCGCGGTTTGATCGGCAGTTGATCGAGTCGACCCTGGCGCAATGCGCGGGAAAAGTGCCAGAGGCGGCGGTTCGGCTGGGGCTGGGGCGGTCGACGCTGTACAAGAAAATGGCTGCGCTGGGGATCGTTGAGTCTACATAAAGAGATATTGAGTCTCCGCATGAAGACAAAACAAAAGCCTCGCGAGCAGGCTGGCTCCCACATGGGAATGAATGACAAATGTGGGAGCGAGCCTGCTCGCGAAGGCGTCCCTCCAGCATAAGAAGTCTCTGAATAGAGACAAAACCAATCCAAAACATTTCCTCGCAAGGAATAATCTTCATATATTTCAATCACTTGAGCTTCTGGCACAAATCTCGCTAACCCACTCTCCGCACCCGTTCCACCCACAAAAATAACAATCCTGGAGAGACACACCATGAGTGTGATCATTGCCTTGGCAGCCCTGACGCTGCTGATGCTCGCCGCCTACCGTGGCTACAGCGTCATCCTCTTTGCCCCGATCGCCGCCCTCGGCGCGGTCCTGCTCACCGATCCGTCCGCCGTTGCCCCTGCTTTCACCGGGGTGTTCATGGACAAGATGGTCGGTTTCATCAAGCTCTATTTCCCGGTATTCCTGCTCGGCGCGGTGTTCGGCAAGCTCATCGAACTGTCCGGTTTCTCGCGCTCGATCGTCGCCGCTGCGATTCGCTTGCTCGGGACTAAACAAGCGATGCTGGTGATCGTGCTGGTCTGCGCCCTGCTGACTTATGGCGGCGTGTCGTTGTTCGTCGTCGTCTTCGCTGTTTACCCGTTTGCAGCGGAGATGTTCCGCCAAAGCAATATTCCCAAACGCCTGATCCCGGCGACCATTGCCCTCGGCGCATTCTCGTTCACCATGGACGCCCTGCCCGGCACGCCGCAGATCCAGAACATCATTCCCAGCACCTTCTTCAACACCACCGCATGGGCGGCGCCGTGGCTGGGGGTGATCGGCACGATTTTCGTGTTCTGCGCCGGCATGCTGTTTCTGCAGCGCCAACGCAACAAGGCGCAACGTGCCGGCGAAGGTTACGGCACTGAACTGCGCAACGAACCGGAAACCGCCGAAGACCTGAAGCTGCCCAACCCGTGGATTGCCCTGTCGCCATTGCTGGCCGTGGGCATCATGAACCTGCTGTTCACCCAGTGGATCCCGCAGTGGTACGGCAAGACCCACAGCCTCGCACTGCCGGGCATGGCCGCGCCGGTCACCACCGAAATCGCCAAGCTCACGGCGATCTGGGCGGTGCAGGCGGCGTTGCTGGTCGGCATCCTCATGGTCCTGGCGTTCGGTTTCAAGGCGATCAAAAGCAAGCTCGCCGAAGGCAGCAAAAGCGCGGTCAGCGGTGCGTTGCTCGCGGCGATGAACACCGCGTCTGAATACGGCTTTGGTGCGGTAATCGCTTCGCTGCCGGGCTTTTTGGTGCTGGCCGACTGGCTCAAGCAGATTCCCAATCCGTTGGTCAACGAAGCGATTACCGTGACACTGCTCGCCGGCATTACCGGATCGGCGTCGGGCGGCATGAGCATCGCGCTGGCGGCGATGTCCGAGCAGTTCATCAGTGCAGCGCACGCGGCGAATATCCCGCTGGAAGTGCTGCACCGCGTGGCCGCGATGGCCAGCGGCGGCATGGACACCCTGCCGCACAACGGCGCGGTGATCACCCTGCTGGCGGTGACCGGACTGACCCACCGCGAAGCCTACAAAGACATTTTCTGTATTACGCTGATCAAGACCCTCGCGGTTTTCGTGGTGATCGGCACTTTCTACGCCACTGGCATTGTGTGAGGTATTCATGACCACTCTTTCCGGCAAGACAGCCTTGGTAACCGGCTCCACCAGCGGCATCGGCCTGGGCATCGCGCTGACTCTCGCAAAAGCTGGCGCCAACCTGATTCTCAATGGCTTCGGCGACGCCTCGAAGGTGATCGCCGACGTCGCTCAGTTCGGCGGCAAGGTCGGCCATCATCCCGCCGATGTCAGCGACCCGGCGCAGATTGCCGACATGGTCGCCTACGCCGAGCGCGAGTTTGGCGGCGTCGACATTCTGGTCAACAACGCCGGCATTCAGCACGTTGCGGCCGTAGAAGAGTTTCCTGTTGAGCGCTGGGATTCGATCATCGCGATCAACCTGTCATCGGTATTCCACAGCACGCGGCTGAGCCTGCCGGGCATGCGCCGCAAGAACTGGGGGCGCATCATCAATATCGCCTCGGTGCACGGCCAGGTCGGCTCCACCGGCAAAGCCGCGTACGTCGCCGCCAAGCATGGCGTGATCGGCCTGACCAAAGTAGTCGGGCTGGAAACCGCGACCAGCAACGTCACCTGCAATGCGATCTGTCCGGGCTGGGTGTTGACGCCGCTGGTGCAGAAGCAGATCGATGATCGCGCGGCCAAGGGTGTCGATCCGCAACAGGCGCAGCATGATCTGCTGGCGGAAAAACAGCCGTCGCTGGAGTTCGTCACACCTCAGCATCTGGGTGAGCTGGTGCTGTTCTTGTGCAGTGAAGCCGGCAGCCAGGTACGCGGCGCGGCGTGGAATATTGATGGTGGGTGGTTGGCGCAATAAACACCTGGCCATTGTGGGAGCGAGCCTGCTCGCGAATCCGATAAGAAGAGGCAAACCCATGTCCGACATCCTCTGGCAACCCGACGCCCAGCGTATCGACCGTTCGCGGATGGACGTTTTCCGGCGCGAAATCAATCAGCGGCATTCGCTTGAGCTCGACGGCTACCCTGCCCTGCACCAATGGAGCATCGATCAGCGCCCGGCGTTCTGGCAGGCGATCGTCGATTTCTTCGACATCCGCTTCCACACTCAGCCAGACGCCATCTTGCGTGAAGGTGCGGAAATGCCCAGCGCCGAGTGGTTCCCCGGCGCGACGCTGAACTTTGCCGAACACCTGCTGCGCCGCCGCGACGATGCCGTGGCGGTGGTTGCTGTGGCGGAAAACGGCCAGCGCGAACAACTGACCTGGGCCGAACTGGCCGAACACGTCGCCGGTTTTCAGGCCAGCCTGCGCGCGGCGGGCGTTGGCCGAGGTGATCGCGTGGCGGCGTGCATGCCCAACACCTGGCAAACTCTGGTGGCGATGTTGGCCACCACCAGCCTCGGCGCGATCTGGTCCTGCTCGTCGCCGGACTTCGGCACCCACGGCGTGATCGATCGCTTTGGCCAGATCGAACCGAAAGTGCTGCTCACCTGTGCCGGTTATCAATACGCCGGAAAAATCCTGGATCAGACCGCCAAGCTCAACGAAATCCTGGCACAACTGCCGTCGCTGCAGCAGTTGATCATCGTCCCGTACGCCCGTCCGCAAGCGCGCATCGAGGATTATCAAACCCACGCTGATGTCTGCTTGTGGGAGGATTTTTATCAACCCGGCGGCGAACCGGATTTCACCCCGGTGCCGTTCAATCATCCGCTCTACGTGCTGTACTCCAGCGGCACCACTGGCGTGCCGAAATGCATCGTCCACAGCACCGGCGGTGTGCTGCTGCAACACGTCAAGGAACATGGTTTGCACTGCGACCTCGGTCCCGGTGACCGCTTGTTCTACTACACGACCTGCGGCTGGATGATGTGGAACTGGCTGGTTTCAGCGCTCGCGGTGGGCAGCGCCGTGGTGCTCTACGACGGCTCGCCGTTTCATCCGGACCATCAGCGCTTGCTCGATCTGATCGACGATGAACGCATCAGTGTGTTTGGCACCAGTCCGAAATTCCTTGCCACATTGGAAAGCAGCGGCGCCAGGCCCCGCGAAAGTCATGACTCGAGCAGCTTGAAAACCCTGCTGTGCACGGGCTCGGCTTTGTCACCGCAAAGCTACGATTTCGTTTACCGCGACTTCAAAACCGATGTGTGCCTGGCTTCAATGTCCGGTGGTACCGACATCGTCTCGTGCTTCGTCAATGGCAACCCGCTGTCAGCGGTACGTCGCGGAGAAATCATGGGCAAGAGCCTGGGCATGGCCGTCGAGGTGTGGAACGACGCTGGCCAACCGGTGATCGGTGAGAAAGGTGAGCTGGTTTGCACACGGCATTTCCCGGCGATGCCGATCGGCTTGTGGAATGACCCCGACGGTTCAAAACTTCGCCAGTCCTACTTCAGCCTGTTCCCCGGCGTCTGGGCACAAGGTGATTACGCCGAACAGTTGCCCCACGGCGCGATGATGATCCATGGCCGCTCGGATGCGGTGTTGAACCCGGGCGGCGTGCGCATCGGCACGGCGGAAATCTATCGCCAGGTCGAGAAAATCACCGAGGTACTGGACAGCGTCGCCATCGGTCAGCAGTGGCAGGATGATGTGCGGGTCGTGCTGTTCGTGCGTTTGCGCGATGGTGTCGAACTCGATCAAGGACTCGAACAGCGAATCCGCGAGGTGATCCGCGCCAATACCACGCCGAGACATGTCCCGGCGCGGATTGTTGCAGTGACGGACATACCGCGCACCATCAGCGGCAAAGTCGTGGAGCTGGCGGTGCGTGATGTCGTGCATGGAAGGCCGGTAAAAAACACCGATGCACTGGCCAATCCCGAAGCGCTGGAGCAGTTTCGGGATCGGCCGGAACTGGCTGATTGAAACCGGCACTGACGCCCTCATCCGACAGGCTGGCGGCAGTGCTTTTCATCAACGAGGTTTGTTCAAGGTAATGACCACCGGCTCGCCAATCGCCCGGCCCGCACTGGCCTCGAGCGCACTGTCAAGAACAGTCATGTTTTGATCGAAAGTGACCTCGTCAGTGATCAGTTGACTCAGCAATGAGGTGACCAGCGTGAGCGAGTCGGCGTTTTCGAAGGCTCTGGACGGCGCATGACAGTCAGTGCCGCTCTGCGACTGCGCCAGGCAACCTGCCCCCAGATTGAGCAATACGGACACATCCAGCTGCTGTCCGCTGTCACTGGCATGCACGGCGTCGGTGGCATAGCCGACATCGTCGGTTTGTGCGCTGGCGTGGAACAGCTCATGAATCAGGTCGTCGGCGATAACATCGTGGTTCAGACCCATGCTGACGAAGTGTCGGTTGAAGTTTTTCGTGTAGACCTCAACAAACGCTATAGCGCAATCACCGCTCGAACCCGCGTCTTTCCAGCGCTGGTAATTGTTTGCATCGAACGATGCCAGGGTGTCGTCGATCTTGAGGCCGTCGAGAACCATGTTGCTCAAGGAGAAACCGGCGAAATCGAAGCGGATCAAACGCAAGTAGTTCACCAGCCGATCGGTGGACACCTGAGAAGCATCGCCGAACACGATCTTCATCAGCGCGTCGCGATCGCGTTTGAAATCATGACGGTTGAAGATTTCCAATGCGTTGTCGATCTTGGCCCGTGCACGGGGCAGGCTTTGCTCGATGAACTTGCGCGTGTAACTGAGCGGCAACGTGCGCGGCGAAGCAGGCAGTTGCAAGGGGGCTTGATACACAAAACCCTCCAGAGACTTGCCCCACAAGTTGCCGCGTCGATTCAGCGAGTACCATTTGTCACCACTGCGCGCGGCCAGCACGGCGACGGCTTCATGCGTAGCCCCGCGTGGCCGCCAGCTCCCCAACCCGAATTGCGCGTTATCGGCCGCTTCAAGCAGATCATAGGATTGCCGGCGACCGCTGATCCTGTGCAATTGCCCCCTGGCCAGAGTAATCAGGTCATGAGTGTTCTTGTTGAACCGCAGCAGGCCCTTGTGTACCAGTTTACCGCCCGCCTGCAGACCAGAGGGCACACCGTCGAAGGGATTGAAAAGCGAGATGGCCGAAGTAAACGCCAGCCGGGTGAAACGCGCGGCCTTGGCAGTAGTGGAAATGGCCCTGGTGGAAATACTCAGCGCCTTCGAGCTGGCGCCAGCCACTGTTCCCACCAGGCCGATGCCGTCCATCAAACATCCGTAAACCCCGTCCACCATCTTGTTGTGTTCGCCCGAGGCGATGTCCTCGATGCATTTTTTGAACGGCACCAACAGGTCGATGAAGTAAGTCAGCAAGCGTTCGCCCTCTTCCCGGGAGAGTTCGAGCGGCGTCGGTACACGCACGAGCTCTCTGAGCTCGGTTTTATTCAGGAACGGTCTGTTCTCGGCGAGAAACCCGGCGATGCGCACGACGTTCGGGTCGTTGAATTTCTGGTAGAACCCTGTCTGCAACTGCGCAGATTGCGCTGGCGCTTTCAGTGCGCCGAAGTAATCGATGATCGCCATACTGCTGCTGATCGAAGCGTCCTCGGCCGCGGCATGGGTATAGCGCCTGATGTTCAGCGGAACGCTCTGGGTCAGGGTATTGCTCAGGGGCGTCGTCATGTTGGCACTGGCGCTCATTCTTGAGCGTTGCTGAAGCTTTCTTTCCCGTCTGATGAAAGCACCCAGCGCATCATTCCTGCGGGTTTCTGCACGCGAAGTGAATAATTCATAACAAAGATCAGCGTCTTCATCAGATGTGTACATCACAACACCGAAGCGACCCGTGGCGGCATCCCGGCTTTGTTGTGTTTCTTGTTCAAGCCCTACATTCAAAGGCCCGCCGGCCCGGCGCGTAGTCACATAGGATGCCGATTCGCGCACGGTGAAAAAATGAATCTCGGCATTCATGAACACTTGCAGATCCGCTTCCGGCATGTGTGCCAGCGCCAGCTTGACGGCAGACATCATGCCGCCGTTCACCGCTTCGAAATGCACGGCCAACTGACGATCCATTTCCTCGTCACAGGATTCAATTGTCAGCAGTTGCGGATAACGCTGATAAAGACTGAGACCCGCAGGGTTGTAGTTGATCGCAGGTTGCAGCAATCCGTTGACGATCAAACGTACGGTGCGCCTGTCCCACTGACCGGTGACCAGATCGCCCGATTGGTGCAGCTCGACCATGGACATGATTTGCTGTCCGCCTTTCTCGGAAAGCGCCTTTTCGTCCAGTGTGTCGCAGCCAGGTGCAGCTTTTCTCAATTGGCTTCGGGCAATTTCCGCTCGGTTGGGTAACGGTGTCGAAAATGCGCGGGCTAGCTGGGCGAATTGGTCTACGTGTTGCTCAAACGCGTCAATCGCCCTTCGTGTACAGGTTTCTTCTGCCTGTTCGAGCTCGGCTCTGGAGATAATCCGGTTGAGCAACGCCCACTCGACAATCGGGTCGATCAGCGCCAGATCGCGCATATGCTTCTGCGCTTCACTGACCGGCTCCAGTTCGCCGTAAGCGATGATCTGTGCATAGGTCAATTCCCGCGAGGCCCCGGTTTTTACTGCCTCGACCAATACTACAGCGCGACAGAACTTGATCCAGGCGATCGACCCAAGTGTGACCTCTGTCGGAATTTTCCTGACCAGAAATTCGGGCGCGTTGCGTGCCAGGAGAAGATGAACCACCAAAGGCGCCAATATCGGATCTACCCAGCGCTTGTTCCGCACAAACTCGGTGTACTCCTCGAGTATCTCTGATGGATGGCGCTCAACATTGTCTGGCGAGTACAGGTCTCGCCGTTCGACCAGGTGGCGATGGCCGATCGATGGGTCCAGGTCGAGTAATATCGCGGTCATCAACAATTGGCGGAGAATATTTTCGGAGAGCGTTTGCCCGTCATTCACCCCGTACCAATTCAGCTCTTTGATATAACTTCTGGCAAGATCCAGCGAAACTGGATAGGCGACAAATTCAACGAGGCGCTGCGCCGCCGTTTCTTGAGATATATCTGCGCGCCCTGTGACGTTGTACAAGGCTGACAACAGTTTTCGCTTCGGCATCAATTTGGCGGTGGCGCCACGAATATCTGCAAACTGCTCTTCGGATAACCCGTTGTGACTCTGCTCACCGGATTGAAAGTGATCCCAAAAAGCAACTGGCTCCCTGACCTCGGGTGAAAACTTGAACAAGCCGATCAAGTTACTGATCTTGGCCTTGGTGTCAGGCAGATCGATATCATGAAACTTGAACCACTGATCCAGGGTTACATCCAGATCGGGCCATACAAAACCGCCGGCGACTGCGGCAATGTCGGCGATGAGACTCACCGTCGAGCGCGTAGGTTGACTGTATTCAAAATACTGCGCCGCAACCAGATCTACCCAACCTCTGACGGCACGGACTTCCATCTTGCCTTCCGGCGTAATCCGAACCAGGCCGTTATGCTCGCGCGCCTCCTCTCGACCGATTGCACCAATGACCGGCCCGGTTTTCAGCAGTTCATTGAGCAGAAGTCTGCCGGGGTTATATATTTCATGCAGTGAAGAGCCTGGTTGCAACTCTACTTCACGCCCATACCAGTCTATATCGTGATCTTCGGTGTACTCACTCAATGCCTCTTCCAGATGCCGAAGAACCATATCGCGCTCGGTGGCATCTGCCGCAGACCGATACTTCCATTCAGCCAGCGCAACTTTCGATGGGCGGAATACTTTATTTTTCTTGACTTCGTTCAAGGTAAAACCTCATCAAACCAACTAGCTGACCATTCAGCGTGATGACGTTTTACCCAAACACATACAACCGAACCACGAATCAATTATTAAGTGTTGTTGCCGTGCAAACACACGATGCAATCGAAGACACCAAGTCAATCCATCAAACCCCACTCGCCGGGGCCTGTACTGTTAACACCTGCCTGGTCGTGCTGAAGTTTGATTCGCAACTTCAAGTTATTCACCGAATCGGCATTCTTCAATGCTTCCTGCTCACTGATTGCACCTTCTGCAAACAGCGCAAACAGTGCCGCGTCAAATGTCTGCATACCGAGTCCGGTCGATTTTTCCATCATCGGCTTGACCTCTTCGAACTGGCCGCGTCGGACCAGGTCAGCGATGGTCGGCGTACCCAGAAGAATTTCGACTGCCGCGCGCCTTTGGCCATCGACAGTGCGGAGCAGACGCTGCGAAACACAGGCTTTGAGGTTGTTGCCCAATGTCTGCAAAAGCTGTTCGCGCTTCTCCTCGGGAAACATATTGATGATTCGATCCAGCGCCTGATTGGCGTTGGTCGCATGCAGCGTCGACAACACAAGATGGCCGGTATCAGCGAACGACAGCGCATGCTCCATGGTTTCGCGGTCACGGATCTCACCAATCAATACAACATCCGGAGCCTGGCGCAGAGTGTTCTTCAAAGCCGCATGAAAGCTTCGGGTATCTACGCCGACTTCACGCTGATTGATGATCGAGCGCTTGTGCCGATGGATATATTCGATCGGGTCTTCGATCGTCACGATGTGTCCGGCGCTGTGGCGGTTACGGTGATCGATGAGTGCCGCCAGCGAAGTTGACTTGCCTGAGCTGGTCGCGCCGACAAAAAGAATCAGGCCACGTTTGAGCATCACCGTTTCCAGCAGCACCGGCGGCAGCTTCAGGTCTTCGAATCGCGGGATGTCGACCTTGACGTTGCGGATCACGATCGAAACGTCGTTGCGCTGCTTGAAAATGTTCACCCGGAACCGCCCGACGCCCGTTCGGGAGATTGCCAGGTTCATTTCCAGATCCCGGTCGAACTCCCGGCGCTGCTCGGCGTCCATCAGGGAGGTGGCGATGGCCGCGGTTTCGCCGGGTTTGAATGGCTGATCGCTGAGCGCCGTCAGCACGCCATCAATGCGCGCACTCGGCGCTGCGCCGGTAGAGAGGAACAGATCCGAGCCGTTTTTTTGCGACAATATTGACAACAGTGCATCGATTTCCATGGCTGAAAGCACCCGCGAAGCATTGAATGAGCAAATTTGGCCGACGCTTGGCGCGGCTCCTGCAACAATGATAGACCCCGTCTCACCGAACCACGCTCAGGATTGAAACATGAATGCTGTATCCACCACCGATGACGCTCAGGCCCTGATTGCCCGCACCGACTGGAGCCGCAGCCCGCTGGGCGCCGCCGGCACCTGGCCGCAGAGCCTGCGCACGGCGGTGGACATCGTGATTCATTCGCCGATGCCGATGCTGCTGTTATGGGGGCCGCAACTCACGCAGATCTACAACAATGGCTTTGCCCTGCTCGCTGGCAGCAAGCATCCCGAAGCGTTCGGGCAGCCGACGCATGAGGTCTGGCCAGAGGTGCGGGATTTTGCCGAGCCGATATACCAGGCGGTGCTGCAGGGTCAGGTGCGCAGCTTCAGCGAGCAGCGGTTCAGCGTGCAGCGGGACGGCAAAAAAACCGATTTCTGGCTGGATCTGACCTACAGCCCGATTCGCGATGAAACCGCACAGGTGGCCGGGATTCTGATCACTGCCATCGAAACCAACGAGCGCCGACGCATTGCCCTGGAATTGCAGCGCCGTTCCGAAGAAAGCCTCAAGGCCCAGCGCCAGTCCGAGGAGCGTCTGCAACTGGCCCTCGCCGCCACCGACGCCGTCGGCACCTGGGATTGGGACATTGGCGAAGACCGTTTCATCGCCGATGCGCATTTTGCCGAACTGCATGGCGTTGATCCGAGCAAGGCCGGGCAGTTGCCGATCAGCGAATATATGCACGGGGTGCACCCCGAAGACCGCGCCATGGTCGCGCGCGGCATCAAGTACTGCATCACCCATGGCACCGAGTACGCTGAGGAATATCGCCTGTTGCAGGCCGATGGCACGCTGCGCTGGGTGTTCGCGCGCGGGCGTTGCTACAAGGATCATCATGGTCGGCCGATGCGCTTTCTCGGCGCGGCGCTGGACCTGACCGAACGCAAACATACGGAACAGGCGCTGCGTCAGAGCCAGACCGAACTTCAGCTGATCATCAACGCCATGCCGATCCTGATCAGCTACGTCGACGCCGAAGAACGTTTTCGCTTGAACAACGCAGCCTATCTGGACTGGTACGGCCTGACGCCGCAGGAGTTGTATGGGCGCACGATCCGCGAAGTCATCGGCGAAGAGGCGTATTTCCTGCGTGCGCCGTACATCGCCGAAGCACTGGCCGGCCGCTCCTGCTCCTTCAGTTTCTACACACCGCACCGCGACGGCAGCACCCGTCATGCCCTCATGAATTATCTGCCGCGACATGGCGCGGACGGCGCAGTGAATGGCTTCTACATCTTTGTCATCGACGAAACCGAGCGCAAGAAAACCGAGGAAGCCCTGCGCAATCTCAACGAGACCCTCGAGGAGCGGGTCAGCGCGCGCACCGAGCAACTGGCTCAGGCCAACGAGCGTTTGCAGAACGAGATGTTCGAACGCGAGCGCGCCGAAGACGCCTTGCGCCACGCGCAGAAGATGGAAGCTGTCGGCCAGCTCACCGGCGGCATCGCCCATGACTTCAACAACATGCTCACCGGCATCATCGGCAGCCTCGACTTGATGCAGCGCTATATCGCTAACGGTCGCGCCGATGAGATTGGTCGCTTCACCGAGGCGGCCGTGTCGTCGGCCAACCGTGCGGCCGCGCTGACGCATCGCTTGCTGGCCTTCTCGCGGCGCCAGTCGCTGGACCGCAAGCAACTGCACGTCAATGAACTGGTGCATTCACTGGAAGACCTGATCCGCCGCACCAAGGGCGATGCCATCGAGCTGCAACTGCGCCTGCCAGAGGATTTGTGGCCGGTGAGTACCGACGTCAGCCAGCTGGAGAATGCCCTGCTCAATCTGGTGATCAATGCCCGCGACGCGATGCCCGAAGGCGGCACGTTGCTGATCCAGACCGCGAACGTGTATCTCGACAGCAGCGACATCACCATCCTCGAGCCGGTGAAGGCCGGCGAATACGTGATGCTCGCGGTCAGCGATAACGGCACCGGCATGACCCCATCAATCCGTTCGAAGGCGTTCGATCCGTTCTTTACCACCAAGCCGATCGGCCAAGGCACCGGGCTTGGGCTGTCGATGATCTACGGTTTCGCCCAGCAGTCCGGTGGCCATGTCAGCCTCGACAGTGTGCCGGGGCAAGGTACTTGCGTACGTCTGTACTTGCCGCGTTTGCTTGAGCCGACGCCCGAATCCTCGTCTGTGGAGAAAGCCGAACCGATTGCAGCTTCATCTTCAGGCGAGACCGCGATTGTGGTCGAGGATGATCCGGCAGTGCGCATGCTGGTGCTGGATCTGCTCAAGGAACTGGGCTACACCACCTTCGAAGCGGAAAACGCCACGAACGCCCTGCCCGTGCTCGAGTCCGTGCAACGCGTCGATCTGCTGGTCACTGATGTCGGGCTGCCGGGCATGAACGGTCGGCAGTTGGCGGAGATTGCTCGCCAGCATCGTCCGGGGCTTAAAGTGCTGTTCATGACCGGTTACGCGCAGATTGCTGCCGAGCGTCAGGGCTTTCTTGAAGAGGGCATGGACATGGTCGCCAAGCCCTTTGTCCTTGAAGTGCTGGCGAGCAAGATTCGCAAGTTGAGCAACCCGACCCCGCGACTTGAGGCATAATCGCGCGCCCCGCTGTCACCCCGTTATCAGGTATTGCACGATGAAAGCCCAAGCCCGCCACATTCTGGTGAAAACTGCCGAAGAGGCCGAACAACTCAAACAGCGCATTGCCAAGGGCGAAGCGTTCGATGTGCTGGCGAAGAAATTTTCCACCTGCCCGTCCGGCAAACGCGGCGGTGATCTGGGCGAAGTACGTCCAGGACAGATGGTCGGCGCGATTGATGCGGTGATTTTCAAGAAACCACTGCGCACCGTGCATGGACCGATCAAGAGCAAGTTTGGTTATCACTTGGTGCAGGTTTTTTATCGAGATTGATCGGCTGGCTGCCGGACTTCTTCGCGAGCAGGCTCGCTCCCACATGTCCACCGCGTTTTCATTGTGGGAGCGAGCCTGCTCGCGAACCGATTGCGCAGCAAGCGGCCATTCTCTGATTACCTGGGGATCAGCGCTCCAGGCACCTGTATCACCCGACTGGCCAATTCATGTCCCGCTTGCGCCGCCTCTGCCGGACTGCCGCCGAGCAAGCGCCTGGCCAGATACGCCGCACTGAACGAATCCCCCGCCGCCGTGGTGTCGACAACCTTATCGACCTTCTGCGCCGGCACTTCAAACGCGTCCCCCTGACAACGAATCAGACACGCCTCGGCGCCGCGCTTGAGCACCACTTCCGGCGTGCCGATCTGTGCATACGTGGCAAACACCTCAGCGCCATCGGCAAACCCGAACAATGCCTGTTCGTCATCCACGGTGAGTAACGCCAGATCCACATATGGCAAGACGCTGCGATATGCCGCGCGCGCCTCTTCCACCGACGCCCACAGGCGCGGGCGGTAGTTGTTGTCGAAAACGATGCGTGCGCCGCGCTGTCTGGCTTCTATCAGGGTCTTGATCAGTCGGGCGCGGCCTTGCATGCCAAGTACGGCGAGGGTGATCCCACTGAAATACAGCACGTCGTAGTGCGGCAACGCCGCGAGGATCGGCTCGGCCGCAGGGGTGGTGAAGCAATCGCGTACCGCCGCTTCGTTGCGCCAGTACAGAAAGCGCCGCTCGCCGTTGGCGTCGGTCTGGATGCAATACAAACCGGGCAGCCGACCGGGCAGGCGCTGCACCAGATCGAGGCCGATGCCTTCGCTGCGCCAGATCTGGCACATGGCGTCGCTGAAACTGTCATCGCCCAGCGCGGTGACGTAGTCGACTTGCGCCTTGTCGCCCAGCGCACGGGACAGGTACACCGCCGTGTTGAGGGTATCGCCACCGAAGCTTTGCTGCAGACTGTCGTCGGCGCGTTGCTGCAGTTCGATCATGCATTCGCCGATCAGGGCGATGCGTGGGGTGTTGTGAAAGATTTTCATCGGGTGGGATCTCGGGTGGTTCAGTGGTGGCTAAGCGGGCGTCTTCGCGAGCAGGCTCGCTCCCACAATGGAACGCATTGATCTTGTGGGAGCGAGCCTGCTCGCGAATAGCCGCCGCAACGCAATCTCAAGCCTTAGAAACAAGTCTCCATGGTCTCGATGACCGCCAACTGCTCATCCACCAGCAACCCTACCCGCCACTTGTCAAAAGTCAGGCATGGATGCGAAGTACCAAAGGAAATGATGTCGCCGACCCTCAGTTCTACACCCGGCGCCACGGTCATGAACGCATGCTGATCCATCACCGCCGTGACCTTGCACGCGCCGACATCATCCCCCGCCGCCGGCACCACGCCGGCCTTGTAGCGCAACAACGGCACCGGCAAACCGGCATCGAAGGCGACGTCGCGCTTGCCCAGAGCAATCACCGCAAAACCCGGTTCCGGCAGCGACTGCACATGAGCCCAGACTTCCAGCGCCGGGCGCAGGCCTTCGTGCAGGTCGCTGCGACGGTCGAGCACGCAGCACTGCGCCTCTTTGTAGATGCCATGGTCGTGCGCGACATAACTGCCCGGGCGCAACACACTGAGGAAACGGCCAGCGGCGTTCTGGGTTTCGAAAGATTCGGCGATCAGGTCGTACCAGGCCGAACCCGACGCAGTGATGATCGGTCTGGCGATGGCAAAGGCGCCGCTGTCCTGTAGCTGCACCGCGAGGCGAACCAGCGACGCGGCGAATTCGCGAATGCCACGGACCGCGTGGTCGCCGTGAATAACACCTTCGTAACCTTCGATGCCGGTCAGGGCCAGTGCCGGTTGCGTATCGATGGCCTTGGCCAATTCGATGACTTCCTGCTCGCTGCGGCAACCGCAACGGCCGCCGACCACGCCATATTCGATCATCACGTTGAGCTTGACCCCACGGGAAGCGAAGTAAGCCCCGAGGTCGGCGACGTTGTCCGGGTGGTCGACCAGACAATGGAAATCGAACGTCGGATCGGCGAGCAGATCGGCAATCAACGCCATGTTCGGCTTACCGACCAACTGGTTGGCCATCAACACGCGACGCACGCCGTGGGCATAAGCCGCGCGGGTCTGGGTGGCGCTGGCGAGGGTGATTCCCCAGGCGCCGGCGTCAAGCTGTCGTTTGAACAGTGCCGGGGTCATGCTGGTTTTGCCGTGGGGCGCCAGCTCGGCGCCGCTGTCGCTGACGAATTTCTGCATCCAGCGAATGTTGTGCTCCAGCGCCTCGCGGTGCAGCACCAGCGCCGGCAGGCTGACGTCGCGGGTCAATTGCGCACCGATGGCGGCGTCGCCTTTTTCTACGGCAGAGTTGATGGCAGTGGTCATGGTCGAATCCTCACAGGCGCGGCCGCAGGCAGCCGCGGTTATTCGTTGATCCGCCGGGCGAGGCTGTTGGCGCTCTCGATCAGCACCCGGCGATAGTCGTTGTAATTGTTTTTCGCATCGGCGCGCGGGGCGACGATGCACAAAGTGCAAATGGCCACGCCCTGCGGGTCTTTGACCGGCGCGGCGAAGCAATGGGTGAAGGTGTCGGCGACGCTGTCGAAGGAGAAGAAGCCATCGCTGCCGGCCTGACGAATCTCCGCCAGAAAACGGTCCAGTGGCAGGCGTTCGCCGTCGGGCAGGAGGTAGTCGTCTTCGTCGATCAGGTCGATGATCTGTTGATCGCTCAAATGCGCGAGCAACAGACGCCCGGACGCTGTCCATGGGATCGGCGCGTTTTCGCCAATATCGGAGGAAATGCGGAAATGCCGCTCGCCCTCCTTCATCAATGCAACGGTGTATTTGCGCCCGTTGAGCAGACACATCTGCGCAGTTTCGCGGGTCTGGCTGACGATCTCCTGCAAAGCGTGATCGGCCTCGCGGCTGAGGTCGAAATGCCGCAGATGCGCCTGGCCAAGGAAGTACAACTGGCGGCCAAGGTAGACGTGGCCGTCCTTGCCCACCGGCTCGAGAATCCGTCGCTCCAGCAAGGACGCGACCAGTTCGTAGACCGTCGACTTCGGACTGCCGATGCCATTGGCGATGTCGTTGGGGCGCAGGGGCTGGCCGATTTCCTTGAGAAAATCGAGGATATCGAACGCCCGGTCCAGACCGCGTGCCCGGCGCTTGATGGTGTCTTCGGTCATGTCAGTGGTTTCCATTCAAAGTCGCCGGGAGTTTACCGAGAGTCCAGTGTCGCCTGTTACATCGCTTTCGCGAGCAGGCTCGCTCCCACAGAAAAACGCATTCCAAATGTGGGAGCGAGCCTGCTCGCGAAGAGGGCTGCACTTGTTTCAGGCCTTCTTCTTGTAGGCAATGCAGTCAATCTCAACCTTGCAATCAACCATCATGCTCGCCTGCACACAGGCCCGCGCCGGGGCGTGTTCGGGTTTGAAATACTCGGCGAAGACCTTGTTGAAACTGCTGAAATCCCGTGGATCGTCCAGCCAGACGCCAGCGCGGACCACGTCTTCAAGACCATAACCAGCCTCTTCGAGAATGGCGATCAGGTTCTTCATGGTCTGGTGGGTCTGTTCGACGATGCCACCAACGATGATCTCGCCATCCACCGCCGGAACCTGGCCGGACACATGCAGCCAGCCATCCGCTTCAACTGCGCGGGCGAATGGACGAGGCTGGCCGCCGGCGGCGGTGCTGCCGGTGCCGTAACGCGTAATGCTCATGGGTGTTTCTCCTGATTGCAAAAGTGCAGATTCAAAACCGCGTGCTCTTGAGAAATTCCGCCAGACGCGGCGATTGCGGGCGTTCGAACAGTTCCTTGGGAGGTCCCTGCTCTTCGATCCGCCCTTGATTCATGAAAACGATCTTGTCCGAGACCTCGAAGGCGAAACGCATTTCGTGGGTCACCAGCAACATGGTCATGCCGTCTTCGGCCAGCCCCTTGATCACGTTGAGCACCTCACCGACCAGCTCCGGATCGAGGGCCGAAGTGACCTCATCGAAGAGCATCAGGCTCGGGTTCATCGCAATCGCTCGGGCAATCGCCACGCGCTGTTGCTGGCCACCGGACAACTGACCGGGAAAGTGATTGCGCCGCTCCAGCAGGCCAACGCGCTCCAGCCATTTTTCCGCGAGCACCACAGCTTCGTCCTTGTGCATCTTCTTCACCTTGAGCAGGCCCAAGGTGACGTTCTGCAAAGCGGTCAGGTGCGGGAACAGGTTGAATTGCTGGAAGGCCATGCCGGTCATCGCACGATGGCGGGCAATGACCTTTTCCGCATGGCGCACGCGTTTGCCGTTGACCTCGTCGTAGCCGATGGACTCGCCGTCGAGCAGGATCTGCCCGCCCTGGAATTCTTCGAGCATGTTCACGCAACGCAGCAGCGTGGTTTTGCCCGAACCGCTGGAGCCGATCAGCGTGACGACGTTGCCGCGCTGCATGCTCAGGTCGACACCCTTGAGCACTTCCACCGCGCCGTACTGTTTGTGCAGGCCGCGAATGTCCAGCAATGCCTGATCCTGTGAAGCAACTTGAGCTTGAGTCATGGCAGGGCCACCCGCTTTTCAATGTGCCGGCCGAGTAATTCGATGCCGTAGTTGATGACGAAGAACAGAAAACCGGCGAACAGGTAGAACTCCAGGGTCATGAAGTTCCGGGCGATGATCTGTTGCGTGCTGAGCAGCAATTCGGCGACGCCGATCACCGAGAGCAAGGTCGACGCCTTGACGATTTCGGTGGACGAGTTGACCCAGGTCGGCAGGATCTGCCGCAGCGCCTGAGGTAACAGTACGTAGCCGAGGGATTGATAGAACGTCAGGCCGATGGCTTTCCCCGCCTCCATCTGCCCACGCGGCAAGGCTTGCAGCGCACCACGGACAATCTCGGCGACGTGCGAGCCGCAAAACAGCGTCAGGCCCAGGGCTCCAGCCTGAAACGCACTGATCTGCCAACCGAGCGCCGGCGCCATATAAAAGCAGGCCAGCACCAATACAAACACCGGTGTGCCGCGAATCAGATCGACGTACAGCCGAAACGGCGCACGCATCCAGAACTTGCCGTAAGTCAGGACCAGGCCGGCAACCACGCCGAGCAAGGTGCCCAACACAATGGCCAGCGCCGAGACCTGCACACTGGTCAGAAAGCCCTGCCACAACAGCTCGCGCGCGACCCACAATTCATGCAACCAACTGGGAGATTCGTACATCGCAGCCTCCTATCGGCGGATCGCCAGACGCTGCTCGAGGTAACGCAGCAGCATGGCAATGAGGTAACAGGCCGCGACATACAATGCCGTGGTCACCAGCCAGGTTTCGATCACCCGGTAGCTCTCGACGTTGATCTTGCGCGCGTAATAGGTCAGCTCCGGCACCGCAATCGCAGCGGCAAGCGAGGTGTCCTTGAACAGCGAAATGAAGTTGTTCGACAGCGCCGGCAACACGTTGCGCAGCATCACCGGCACGGTGACGTAAGCCTTGACCTGCCATTCACCGAGACCGATTGCCAGCCCGGCTTCGCGCTGGCCTTTGGGAATGCTCAGCAAGCCGCCACGGAAGACTTCGGTCAGGTACGCGCCGGCATACAGCGACAGCGTGATGATGAACGAAGGAATCTTGTCCAGACGAATGCCAAGGCTGGGCAGTGCAAAGTAGATCAACAGAATCAACACCAGGATCGGCGTGTTACGCACTACCGTGACGTACACCGAGGCCAGCACCCGCAAGGCGCGATGCTTCGACAGCAAGGCAAACGCCATCAGCAGGCCGATCACGCAGCCGATGGCGATCGACACCAGCGCCAGTTGCAAGCCCAGACCGAGCCCGGCCAGCAAGGTGTCGAAATCGCGCCACACGGCGGCAAAGTTCAACTGATAGTTCATGGTCAGCAGTACCTTGAGCGGGGCGATTTGACTCGCCCCACTCTCACGGGATCATTTGAATTCGACTGGGAAACCGATGGCTGGAGATGGCAGATCAACACCGAACCATTGTTTGAACGAAGCGGCGTAGGTCGGGAACTCAACTCCGGTCATGGCTTCATGCAGCGCGGTGTTGACGAAGTTCAGCCAGTCCTGATCGCCACGTTTGACGGCGCAGGCGTAAGTCTGCGGGCTCCAGGCGTAGCTCGGGCTGCGGTAGCGGCCAGGGTTCTGCACCATCAGGTATTTGACCGACGACTGATCGGTGGCGGCGGTATCGGCGCGACCGGAGTTCACGGCCTGGTACATCAGGTCGACGCTGTCGTACTGATCGACTTTGGCCTTGGGCAATGCCTGATGCACCAGTTCTTCGGCGTAGACGTTCTGTAGCACCGCAACGGTGACGTCATCGCCCGCCGCCTGCAGGTCTTCGATTTCCTTGTACTTGCTGTTGTTCGGCAACAGCAGGCCAACACCTTCGCGGTAGTACGGCAGGGTGAACGCGACTTGCTGTGCGCGGCTGGCGGTAACGGTGATGAACTGGCAGCTCATGTCGACCTTGTCGGTGAGCAGATTGGGAATCCGCGCATCGGACGACTGCACCACGAACTCGACTTTGCTCGGGTCGTTGAACAGCCCTTTGGCCACGATCCTGGCGATGTCGATATCAAAACCCTGCAACTTGCCGTCCGCGCCCTGAAAGTGCCACGGCGCATTGGTGCTGCCAGTGCCCACGATCAACTTGCCACGGGCGAGAACACTGTCGAGCTTGCTGTCGGCAGCCTGGGCCAGGCCCATGACCGAGAAAGAAGCCGCAAGAACAAAAACACACGCTTTGAACAACGAAGGACGGCGATGCATGGCAAGCACTCCAGAATTGTGTTTATTCCGCTATACCGGAACACGGTTTGTTACTACGGAATAAACAGCAGAAAGTGTGCCACAGGAATCTCGCGGAATCTGTAACTGCTTTGAACGCTATTGGAATCAACAAGATATGGTTCGTGGACCAAAGGGTTTGGCCCGACTTAGAACGAAGGAAAGACCTGACACAGCCATTAAAGGGGTAATGCGTTCCCAACTTGGGTCAGATCGCGCCGTTGTGGTGCGAATCAGGGTGACAGTTGAACAAGACCCGGTATCAGCGCTTTAGCGCCTGCCTGTAGACATCCCCACCCTGCCGTTTCCCGACGGCTATCACCGTCACGACAGCACTTCTCGTGGTTACGCAGCCCACCTGTAATTTCTGACAGTAGACCGCGACGCCCCTGCTCCTTTAACGTCAAGGTGCCTACCCGCTCGTTGAAAAGGACCCTTCGATGAACGCCACAAACACAACCTCCACGCTGGCCCCGGTTTACCGCAAAGCCCTGAAAACCTGGCGTCCGGTCATTCTGTATTTCGCCAATGAACACTGCCCCGCCTGCGAATGGGCCGGGCCGATCTTTCGGCAGATTGCCGAGCCTTACCGACTGCGCGCCAACATTTATATGCTCAACACCAGCCAATCGCCCAAGCACCCGAATGTCACGGGCACGCCAACAGTGCTGTTCTATAAAAACGGCAGGCTGCTGAAAAAGCTCAAAGGTATCGGCACCGAGGAAAGCCTGACGAGGGATATGGCCCGGCATGTCGGCAGAACAAAGGCTCCCGCAACGCCACGCAAACCTCACCATGATCTGGCATGGCTGAGGCGAACACTCAAGTCGTTGCGCACCGTCACTGGTTCGCGCCACCGGCTTCTGCGCTGAACCCGACCGGGATTGGACAACCCGCTGTCTGCCTGCTTTGCTGTTGAACGAACACATTGCGCGCCGCCCGCCGGTTCGGGTGGTTGCCAGGATCGGCGCAGACAGCGGGACAAGCATGTTCGAAACCATTGAAGCGCAAGCGTTGAAGGAAACCGCGTCAAACGAGTTGAGGGAAGAGTTTCTCCAGCGCGAATTCGAACGGCTCAAACCGTTCAGCTTGTTGATCTATGTGGTCAGCATTTTCATGTGGCTGCTGTTTGATCTGATCGTCAGTTTTCTCGGCGGCCAGGGTTTCACGTGGCGCTCGATGGCGTTTCTCGCTGGTTTCGCGCTGTTGACGGTGGTGCTCGGTTTTACGCGCAGGGCTAGCCATTTCGATGTGCTCACCCTGTTGCTGGTCCTGGGATTGACCGTCGGTGTGCGAATGATCGTCGACGGCCTCGCGCCTGCTTCGCACAGCTTGTGGCTGGTGCTGGCCGCAGCGAGCATGTTGTACAGCGTGTCAGTACTGCCGCTGCGGCGCTGGGCGTTCTTTGCGGTACAAGTTGTGATCTGGGTGATCCTCAACCCGTTTCTCGCCACCACTACCGAAATCACTGAACTGCGCGGCGTCCTGACTGCCTGCTACAGCGTGTTCCTCTGCGCGCTCACGGTGTACACCTTTTTGAAATTTCGTGAGGCCAAGCTGAACAACTACCTGATGTCGCGGCTGCTGCTGGATCAGGCCTATAACGACCCGCTGACGCAGATTCCCAACCGACGCTCGTTCATGACCCACGCAGGGCAACGGCTGCTGGCAAGCCCGCGCGAGCGCGATCATTACCTGATGATGATCGACATCGACAACTTCAAGAAGGTCAACGACACCTACGGGCATGACATCGGTGATGAGGTGCTCATTCGCGTCGCAGCCGATATCAAGGCAGTGATGATTTCGTTTGACTACGCGCGTATGGGCGGTGAGGAGTTCGCGATCTATCTGGCGGGAGTGCGGCACGAGGATGTTGAAAGCCTTGCCACGCAACTGTGCCAGTCAGTGCGTGAACACCCCACCCGGCACCCGGTCACCATCAGCATCGGCATTACCCGGGTGGCTGAGGGTGACTCGTTGAATCAGGCGCTGATCAAGGCGGATGCGGCGTTGTACGAATCAAAGCATACGGGCAAGGACCGCTTTACGTTTCATCAGTAACAAGCGCAGCGACCGCTGCGCCATTCCGCGAATGCTCAAGCCACCTCACGCTCCAGCAACACGCGCGTCACCCGCCGCTCTTCGACCGCTTTGACGGTCAGTTGCCAGCCCTCGTATTCCAGCCGATCACCGGTCATCGGCAACCGATCCAGCAGACTCATGACCAACCCGGCCATGGTCTGATAATCCTCGGTCGGCTCGGCATCGAAGCCGGTACGCTGGCGAACGCGAGCCAAGGGCAGCGCGCCGCTGACCAGAAACCCGCCGCGCTCTTCGACCACATCAGGGCCTTCGATTTCACTGGCATCGGGCAACTCACCGGCGATCGATTCGAGGATGTCGGTCATGGTCAATACGCCGACGAAATCGCCAAACTCATTGACCACGAAGGCGATGTGCGTCGATGCCGCGCGCATTTGCTCCAGGGCATTGAGGATCGAGTAACTGTCGAGCAGATTGACGGTCTTGCGTGCCAGATGCTCCAGGTTCGGCTCGTTGCCGGCCAGATACTCCTTGAGCAATTCCTTCTTGTGTACGAAGCCAAGCGGCTCGTCCACCGCGCCATCGCGAATCAGCGGCAAGCGTGAATACGACGAATGCATCAACTTCGTGCGAATGGTTTCGGCGTCATCGGCAAGATCAATCAGGTCAACGTCGGCGCGCACCGTCATCAGGTTGCGAATCGGCCGCTCCGCCAGTTGCAGCACACCGCTGATCATCACCCGCTCACGACGGTCGAACAGCTCGGCCACCGGCGCTTCACCGTTGTCCAGCAGGTCGGAGATTTCCTCACCAACCTCCTCCGGCGCCAGCTTGCGGCCACCGAGCAGACGCATCACCGCATGGGCTGTGCGCTCGCGCATCGGGCGCACGCCCTGCATCGAACGTTTGCGCCGAGCCCGGGCGATCTGGTTGAAGACTTCGATGAGGATCGAGAAACCGATGGCGGCGTACAGGTAACCTTTCGGGATATGGAAGCCCAGACCTTCTGCGGTCAGGGCAAAACCGATCATCATCAGGAAGCCCAGACACAGCATGATCACGGTCGGGTGCGCGTTGACGAAGCGGGTCAGCGGTTTGCTGGCGACGATCATCAGGCCGATGGAAATGATCACGGCGATCATCATCACCGCCAGTTCATCGACCATGCCCACAGCGGTAATCACCGCATCGAGGGAGAACACCGCGTCGAGCACCACGATCTGCGCCACGATCGGCCAGAACAGCGCGTAGGTTGTGTTGGTCGAGCGCTCGCCGACATGGCCTTCGAGCCGTTCATGCAACTCCATCGTCGCCTTGAACAACAGGAACACGCCACCGAACAGCATGATCAGATCACGCCCGGAGAAGCTCTTGTCGAACACCTCGAACAACGGCTGTGTGAGCGTAACCAGCCAGGAAATGCTCGCCAACAGGCCCAGGCGCATGATCAACGCCAGGGACAGACCGATGATCCGCGCACGATCGCGCTGATGCGGCGGCAGTTTGTCGGCAAGAATTGCGATGAACACCAGGTTGTCGATACCCAGTACCAGTTCCAGCACGATCAGAGTCAACAGGCCTAACCAGGCTGTGGGATCCGCTAACCATTCCATAAAACGTCTCGATCTCTCTTCAGTGAATTCAGGCGGCCGGACACGGCGAAGTGCAACGCGAAAGCTCAAGAGCCGCGTTATCAACCATAGTCGGAAGTCGGAAGACGGGATGCTGCGAAAGGATCAAGACCGCGCGAAGGCGTGCTGGAGAGTGCTGACTGGGAGGCTCCGAGAGGGTGTTCATGTAGATCCTGAATGAAAAATGGCCTTCGAGCGTACAGCGTCGACCGGCCTGTTCTACAGCGGCAAATCATTTCAAAATCTGTACGAATCAATGTAACCGAAGATTTTCAGCGTTGCTGAAGAAGCCTTCGCGAGCAGGCTCGCTCCCACAGGGTGCGAGCGGTGCGGCGGATTTCAGCGCAAATCCAGCTCATCGATATGCTGATACTGCGCTTGCAGCGCGGTCGCCAGATCCTTCGCCCGCCCCAGTCGAATCGGCCCGCGTTCGATGTCGATCAGCAATCCCGGGCACGCCAGCACCGGCAACCCCGACAGCTCTTTCAAGCGACCATCGGTCACGATCAGGCAGCGTTGCTGTTCGGCGGGAAAGCGCTTGCGTCTAACCGTCAGCCATTGCTGCGCCTGCTCCAGCGCCGCGAGCAACGGCGTGCCGCCACCGGCGCCCAGACCGTCGAGCCAAGCGCTCAGGCCGCTTGAGGCCTTCAAGCCTTGCACCTGCCATTTCGGCGCAGAACCACTGGCAGTCAGCAACGCCAGCCGCGCCCGCTGGTGGTAAGCATCGTCGAACAACTGCGCGAGCAGGCCCTTGGCATCGCTCAAGGCCTGATGGCGACGGGTCGAAGCCGACGCGTCGACGATCACCAGCCAAATTTCATGGGGCGAACGGGTGCGCTGTTGAAACAGCAAATCGGCGCGGCGCTGCGGGCGGCCATTGAGCAGCGTGCCCGGCCAGTTCACCGAACCGCTGCTGGCGCTCTGGCGTTGGCCCTGGCGGCCATTGTCGAGTTGTCCGGCACGGGGTCTGGCATTCGCCCCCGCGTCGGATCGAGGGCGAATGCCTAGGGCTTTTTTGCCAGTGGCGGCCAGCTCGGAACTTCGCGGCGGGCACCGGTGGCTTGCGCCGTTGCCGGCATCTCGCCCCACTGGCCCTGCCCTTCACCGGTTTTGCTGTCTGCGCCTGACGGAGATTGCGCTTGTGGCTCCGCGCCGGCCAAGGGCTGCTCGCGACGGCGATGGCGCAGGGCAAATTCGGCCACCGCGTTGATGTCCTCTTCAGCAATCGCATCCGCCCCACGCCACGCGGCATGGGCGCGAGCCGCGCGCAACCAGACCAGATCGGCGCGCAAGCCATCGACGCCAGCAGCGAAACAACGCTCGGTAATCAACGCCAATGCCGCGTCATCCAGTGGGATGGCTGCCAAACGCTCGCGGGCGCTTTCACAGCGCGAACGCAGGATGTGTTGCTCGCTCGCCCACTGCGCGCAGAACCCTTGTGGATCGCTGTCGAAATCCAGACGTCGGCGAATGATCTGTCCGCGTTCGGCGGGCGCGGTGTGGCCGCTGAGGGCAACGTTCAAGCCGAAGCGGTCAAGCAGTTGCGGCCGCAGCTCGCCCTCTTCCGGGTTCATGGTGCCGATCAGGACGAATTTGGCCGAATGCCGATGGGAAATGCCGTCACGCTCGATCAGGTTGGTACCGCTGGCAGCGACATCGAGCAGCAGGTCGACCAAGTGATCGGGCAGCAGATTGACCTCATCGACATAGAGCACGCCACCGTCAGCCTTGGCCAGAACACCAGGCGAGAACTGCGCGCGACCGTCGCTCAGGGCAGCATCGAGGTCGAGGGTGCCGACCAGCCGCTCTTCGGTAGCGCCCAACGGCAAAGTGACAAACTGGCCGCTGGCGAGCAGATCCGCCAGGCCCCGCGCCAGCGTCGACTTGGCCATGCCGCGCGGACCTTCGATGAGTACGCCGCCGATTTTTGGGTCGATGGCGCTCAGGCACAGGGCGAGCTTCAAGTCATCGGCGCCGACCACGGCGGAGAGCGGGAAATGCGGGGTGTCGGTCATTTGGGTTTTCCCTTTCGTGGTCTTTGGTGTGCTTGAGTTTTAGTGGCGTGTCAGTTGGGTGGCCCTCACCCTAACCCTCTCCCAGAGGGAGAGGGAACTGATCTGGGTATTCTTGCAAGTTGCGCCGACCTGAATTATCGAGTTGAACTCAGGCCTCAAAACCAACACAAATCGGCTCCCTCTCCCTCCGGGAGAGGGCTGGGGTGAGGGTAGCTTTTTAGCGGCTACATATCTTCCTCGATATCCAACAGCAAATTCTCCAGCGCCTCTTTATAAGCCCCAGGCTCCTGCCACATCCCGCGCTGCTGCGCTTCGAGCATGCGTTCGGTCATGTCGCGCAGAGCATGGGGATTATGCTCACGAACAAAATCCCGGGTCGCCGGATCAAGCAAATATGCCTCCGCCAGCAACGCGTACTGATGGTCGTCGATCAACTGCGTAGTCGCATCGAAGGCGAACAGATTATCAACCGTCGCCGCCAGTTCGAACGCGCCTTTGTAGCCGTGACGCTTGACCCCGTCGATCCACTTCGGATTCGCCGCGCGCGAGCGCACCACACGGTTCAACTCTTCCTTCAGGGTACGAATCTTCGGCAGATCCGGCTGGCTGTGATCACCGTGATAACTGGCCGCCGCTTCGCCGCGCAGCGTCTCCACCGCCGCGAGCATGCCGCCCTGGAACTGGTAGTAATCGTTGGAATCGAGCAAGTCATGCTCGCGGTTGTCCTGGTTCTGCAGAACTGCCTGAACCTGGCTCAGACGCTGGCTGAACTGCTCGCGGGCAGCCGTGCCCTCGTCGGCGCCGCCGTAAGCGTAGGCGCCCCAGTTCAGGTAAACCTCGGCAAGGTCTTCGCGGGTCTGCCACAGACGCCCATCGATGGCGCCTTGCACCCCGGCGCCGTAAGCTCCCGGTTTTGCGCCGAAGATGCGCCACCCGGCCTGACGCCGCGCGGTATCTTCATCGACGCCCGACTGCAACAGCGCCTGGCGTTCGGCGCGCACCTTGGCGGCCAATGGGTTCAAGTCATCCGGCTCATCCAGCGCGGCCACCGCTTGCACGGCGGCGTCGAACAGGCGGATGAGATTGGCAAACGCATCACGGAAAAAGCCCGAAACCCGCAGCGTCACGTCGACCCGGGGACGATCGAGCAGACTCAGCGGCAGAATCTCGAAATCATCCACGCGCTGACTGCCCGTGGCCCAGACCGGACGCACGCCCATCAACGCCATGGCCTGAGCGATGTCATCGCCGCCGGTGCGCATGGTTGCGGTGCCCCACACGGACAAGCCGAGTTGGCGCAAGTGATCGCCGTGGTCCTGCAGATGCCGTTCGAGAATCAGCGTCGCCGACTGGAATCCGATGCGCCACGCGGTGGTGGTCGGCAGATTGCGCACGTCCACCGAATAGAAATTACGACCGGTGGGCAGCACGTCGAGGCGACCACGGCTCGGAGCACCGCTGGGGCCGGCGGGGACGAAACGACCGCTGAGGGCGTCGAGCAGACCGCGCATTTCGGCCGGGCCACAAGCGTCGAGCCGTGGGGCGACGACTTCGCGCAGATGCTCGAGTATCGAATTAACCTCCGCCCACCCCGACCCTTGTGGGAGCGAGCCTGCTCGCGAACTCGGTGTGTCATTCAACAATGATTTACCTGACGCACCGCTTTCGCGAGCATGCTCGCTCGCACAGGGGACATTCAGTGTTTGGGAGATCAGGTCTGCGGCAAATAACTCGAGGCGTTCGCGGGTGTCGCCGGCGGTGCGCCAGACTTCTGCGCTGAGGGTCTGCAACTCGGTCGGACGCGGGCCGCTCCAAGGATCGGCCAAGGCGCAATCCAGCGGATCAAAACCGAGATCAAACGCTTTGGCCAGTGCTCGCAGCAGACTCGACTGCGAGCCTTTGCCGTCACCGCGCGGGATGCGCAGCAACGCCAGCAAGGTATCGATACGCAAGCGCCCGCTCGGCGATTCGCCAAAAATGTGCAACCCGTCGCGAATCTGCGATTCCTTCAGGTCGCACAGATAAGTGTCCAGACGCGGCAACCAGATCGCCGCATCGGCATCGCTGTCCAGCGCGGCATCCAGTTGCAGCTCGCGGTCGATCTGCGTGTCCCGCACCAATTGCAGAATGTCGCGCTGTAACTCACGGGCGCGGCGCGGATCGAGCAGTTGCGCCTCGTAATATTCGTCGGCCAGCAACTCCAGATTACGCAGCGGCCCATAGGTTTCGGCGCGGGTCAGCGGCGGCATCAGGTGGTCGATGATCACCGCTTGCGTGCGCCTCTTGGCCTGGGCGCCCTCGCCCGGATCGTTGACGATAAACGGATAGATATTCGGCAGCGGCCCGAGCAGCGCGTCCGGCCAGCAATTCTCCGAAAGGCCGACGCCTTTACCCGGCAACCATTCGAGATTGCCGTGCTTGCCGACATGGATCACGCCGTGGGCACCGTAGGTGTTGCGCAACCAGAAATAGAACGCCAGATAGCCGTGCGGCGGAACCAGATCCGGGTCGTGGTACACCGCGCTCGGATCGACCTGATAACCCCGGGCCGGCTGGATGCCGACAAAAGTCAGACCGAAACGCAGACCGGCGATCATCAGCCGGCCGTCGCGACACATCGGATCGTTGTGTGGCGATCCCCAACGCTCTTGCACCGCGACACGATTCGCCTCCGGCAACGCATTGAACATTGCCAGGTAATCGTCCATCGCCAGGCTCTGCTGGCACGGGCGCAAGTCGAGAGTATCGAGGTCGTTGCTGACACCGCCGAGCAGTTGCTGGATCAGTTCGGTGCCGCTGGCGGGCAACTCGGCCGTGATCGGATAACCTTCGGCACGCAATGCGCGGAGGATATTCAGCGCCGCCGCCGGCGTATCGAGGCCTACGCCATTGCCGATGCGGCCGTCGCGGGTCGGGTAGTTGGCAAGGATCAACGCGATGCGTTTTTCGCCGTTCGGCACGCGTGCCAAAGATACCCAGCGCCGCGCCAGTTCGGCGACGAATTCCATGCGTTCGGGCTGGGCGCGGTAGCAGACCACATCGGACTGGCTGCGCTCGCTGCGCCAAGCCAGATCCTTGAAGCTGATCGGGCGGCTGATGATGCGCCCGTCAAGCTCCGGCAAAGCAATGTGCATCGCCAGATCGCGCGGCCCGAGACCCTGTTCGCTGTCGCGCCAGCCGGGTTCGTTGTCCTGAGCGCAGATGGCTTGAATCACTGGGATGTTGCGGCGAAACGGGCGCAGATGCGGCGCTTCGGGGCTGGACTGGGCAAAACCGGTGGTGTTGAGAATCACCCCCGCCTCGACTTCATCCAGCCAGTCCTCGACCACCGACAGACAACCGGGTTCTTTCAGACTGGCCACCGCGATCGGCAGCGGATTGAGCCCGGCTGCCTGCAAACGCTGACAGAACACATCGATGAACGCCGTGTTCGCCGCCTGCAAATGCGAGCGATAAAACAACAGCGCCGCCACCGGTTGATCGGGCAGCCATTCGGCTTGCCAGTCGCTCAGGGCAGCGCTGTTTTTCTGTGGGTGATAAATCGCCGTGCGCGGCAGGGTTTGCGGCTCGCCCCACGAATAATCCCGGGCAAACCATTGGTTGCCCAAGCAGCGGAAAAAATCCAGCGCATTGCCCATGCCGCCCTGACGCAGAAATTGCCAGAGTCTATCGCGTACTTCGGCGCTGACCGTGCTCAAGTCACTGAGCTCGGGGTCCGGGCGGTCATCGCCGGGCACCAGAATCAGTTGCACGCCGCGTTCGGACAACTCGACCAGCCGCTCGACACCATAGCGCCAATAGGCAATGCCGCCATGCAGGGAGATCAGAATGACCTTGGCGTGGCGCAGCACTTCATCGACATACAGATCGACCGAGGCATGATTCTGCACCTGCATCGGGTTGGCCAGACGCAAGCTCGGATAATCATCAGGCAGCTGCTGCGCCGCCTCGGCAAGCAGCGCCAGGCTGGAATCGCCGCTGCACAGGATTACCAGCTCGGCGGGGGTTTGTCCGAGGTCGGCAATGTTGTCGTCCGAGACGAATCCGCCGGGCTGGGTCCTGAGCAGGTGCATGGCTTAAACGCTGAGCGCAGCGCGCAATTGCGCTTCGAGTTGCGCGGCATCGAGTTCCTGACCAATCAGCACCAGACGCGTGACACGCGCTTCGTCGGCGCCCCACTGGCGGTCGAAATGCTTGTCGAAACGCGTGCCCACACCCTGGATCAACAGGCGCATCGGCTTGTTCGGAATCGCCGCGAAGCCTTTCACGCGCAGGATGCCGTGCTGCACCACCAGTTGCGTCAGCGCATCGAGCAGCAGGCTCTCGTCAGCTTGCGGCAGTTCGATTGAGATCGAATCGAAGGCGTCGTGATCGTGATCGTCGTCATCACCGTCATGGTGGTGATCGTGGTGACTGTGGCGGCTGTCGATGTGCTCCTCGGAGCCGGCACCGAGACCGATCAGCACGTCGAGCGGCAGGCGGCCGTTGCTGGCTTCGATGATTTTTACCGCTGGCGGCAGCTCTTCGGCGACTTCAGCGCGCACCCGAGCCAGATCTTCCGCGCTGGTCTGGTCGGCTTTGTTGAGGATGACCAGGTCAGCACTGGCCAGTTGATCAGCGAACAATTCGTGCAGCGGCGACTCGTGATCAAGGTTCGGATCGAGTTTGCGCTGGGCATCGACCTGATCCGGGAACGCTGCGAAGGTGCCAGCAGCGACGGCCGGGCTGTCGACCACGGTGATCACCGCGTCAACGGTGCAGGCGCTACGGATTTCCGGCCACTGGAAGGCTTGCACCAGCGGTTTTGGCAGGGCCAGGCCCGAGGTTTCAATAAGGATGTGGTCGAGATCGCCGCGACGGGCAACCAGTTCGCGCATTACCGGGAAGAATTCTTCCTGCACGGTGCAGCACAGGCAGCCGTTGGCCAGCTCATAAACGCGGCCGGTGGCCTCTTCTTCGGTGCAGCCGATGGTGCATTGCTTGAGGATTTCACCGTCGATGCCCAACTCGCCAAACTCATTGACGATCACCGCGATGCGCCGGCCCTGAGCGTTGTCAAGCATGTGCCGCAGCAGCGTGGTTTTGCCCGAACCGAGGAAACCGGTGACGATGGTGACGGGGAGTTTGGCCAGTGTTTTCATCGGTATGCCCTTTGGCAAGCGGCGGGCATACGGGACGAGAACCGGCAGCGCGCATGCACGCCGGAAGCATTCGCCACCGGATCACCCCGCCCGGTTGTAGTGAGAATCTGTGACGAGGCAGGTCTCCTGGCTGACGGCGTTCAGGCGCTGGGCCTGGCGTCCATTGCGCCTTCCCGCTGGCTCATCGGTTGAGCTGGCAGTGGCGTGGCAACGAACATCACCGTTCACAGTTGCGGGGGCAGCCGCGGCTTTGACCGCGTTCCCTTCTTAGCTTCGGCGAGTGCCGAAGAACCTCGAAAGCGCAAGGCTACGCATGGGTCCGTCGTGGGTCAATGGTCGGTGAGTCTGAAACTGGGGGTATATCCGTTGCTGCGGTAACGGCTTCTTAAGGTTTTGCTCTTACAGCGAGTCCCTTTTTCAAACGCCGGAGTGCCGGCACAGCAAAAAGGAACCAAAAGGCTTTGCCCCGGCGTACGGCCCGCTCGCTGGAGCTCGGGGTACCTTCGTTACGGGACCGATCCGGGCGCAGCCTGCTGAAGGGGCAAAAGATCAAGAGCCAGAGCAAAAGCCCCTCACCCTAGCCCTCTCCCGGAGGGAGAGGGGACTGACCGAGGTGTTCAGGCGAAATACGCCGACTTGCGATATCGAGTCGAATGCAGATACTGAAAAGCCCGCAAATCGGCTCCCTCTCCCTCGGGAGAGGGCTGGGGTGAGGGGCGAATCCAACACAGATCCAAAGCAGACCACACGCTTTTCACCACTCAACAATGAGCGCAAGCTCGAGTGCTTTTGATCTTGATCCACCGGCGACGTCGGAAGGCTGGGTGGAGGGATTGATCCGGGCGTGGGAGCGCAGCGACCGTCTGGCGCAGCCAGACACAGCGGAAGGAGGTGCAGCGAAGCAAACCGGAGCCGCTGCGCCCGGAGCAGTCCCGCAGCGAAGGAACCCGAGCCTGCGAGGGCCGAACGTAGGAGCAAGCCTTTTGGGTACTTTTTCGGCGTTTGGAAAAAGTGCCTCGCCGTAAGGGCGAAACCGTAATCAGCAACACCCGCAGCAACGGATATACACACAATAACACCCGAAAAAAACGCCCCCCCAGCAACGGATCCGCCCCCGGAAATTGACTAAAAACCCAAACCCATGTTCTCCTGCCCACCTTGTTACGGGTGCCCTTCACAGGGTGAAACGGGAAACCGGTGAATCATGTGCTTTACTCAAAGCCATGTCAGTCCGGTGCTGCCCCCGCAACGGTAAGCGAGCGAAGCGTCAGATCCACTGTGCCCCGGCATGGGAAGGTGACGCTTGCAGGTCGGCCTCGTGCCAACCCCTCGCAAGCCCGGAGACCGGCCCGCAACACCCAGCACGCGCAAGCGCCGCTGACCACAAACAAACCCGCGGTGGGCGGGCGCTGTTCGAAATCCCTGCGTGCCCGGCTCGCAGGGATTTTCATGCGCTCTGTTTACCCGCTGACATTTCAGAGGGAAGCGCTATGTCGATCATCAGCAATACCGTCAGCCACACTGACCACATCTCCAGCAGCACCACACTCGGCCAACGCGTGGCCGCCGCCCTCTTCGCCTCGATCCTCGGTGCCAGCCTGGTCTGGTTCGCCGGTTTCTCGCACATCGAAGCGGTGCACAACGCCGCCCACGATACCCGCCACAGCGCCGCGTTCCCGTGCCACTGAGGCTTGCCGAGATGATCAAGCGTATCGCGCAAACCGCAGGCTTCACCGGCTTGCTGGCCGCCCTGCTGCTGACCCTGCTGCAGAGTTTCTGGGTATCGCCACTGATTCTGCAGGCCGAATCCTTCGAGAAATCCGAACCGGTCGCGCAAGTTCACGAACACGCTGCCGGCACCGCCGCCCACAGCCATGATGGCGAAGCCTGGGAGCCGGAAGACGGCTGGCAGCGCGTGGTCTCGACCACTGGCGGCAATCTGGTGGTGGCGGTGGGTTTCGCCCTGATGCTCGCCGGCCTGTACACCTTGCGCGCGCCAACCAAAACCTCGCAAGGGCTGCTCTGGGGTCTGGCCGGTTACGCGACGTTCGTTCTCGCGCCGACCTTGGGCCTGCCACCTGAATTGCCGGGCACTGCGGCTGCCGATCTGGCTTCGCGGCAGATCTGGTGGATCGGCACTGCCGCTTCGACCGCCGTCGGCCTGGCACTGATCGCTTTCAGCCGTCACTGGCTGATGAAGCTTCTCGGTGTGGCGATTCTCGCCGTGCCGCATGTGATCGGCGCGCCGCAACCGCAGGTGCATTCGATGCTTGCCCCAGAGGCACTGGAAACCCAGTTCAAAATCGCTTCGCAGCTGACCAACGTCGCGTTCTGGCTGGCCTTGGGCCTGATCAGTGCATGGTTGTTCCGCCGCAAAAGCGCAGGCCCATATCAGGCATGACCGATGACCGCGCAGCGCCGACCCTCGTGGTCGGCCTCGGCTGCCAGCGGGGCTGCCCGGCCAGTACGTTGCGTGCGTTACTCGATCAAGCGTTGCAGGCGCACCGCATCGAGCTGCGAGCGGTCAAGGCTTTGGCGAGTATCGACCTCAAGCGCGACGAACCGGGGTTGCTGGAACTGGCCACACAATTGAACCTGCCGCTGCAGTATTTCAACAGTGCCGAACTGGCGCCCTATCAACAGCGCCTCAGTCATCAATCGCAGATCGCCTTTGAGCGCACCGGCTGCTACGGCGTGGCGGAAAGCGCCGCGCTGGCGCTCGCCGAGCAACTGATTCAGGCGCCGGCGAAACTGCTGATCCACCGGCAGAAATATGCGCAGGCCACGCTGGCATTGGCCGGCGCTGCATAAAATCCCGATAATCCCCGCCATCGATCATGAGCACGCTTCATCTGCAGTGTGCCTGCGCCTCTTCACAAGGATTCAACGATGACCGTCTACTTCATCGGCGCCGGCCCCGGCGACCCGGAACTCATCACCGTCAAAGGCCAACGGCTGATTCGCAGCTGCCCGGTGATCATTTATGCCGGTTCGCTGGTACCCGCAGCGGTGCTGGAAGGTCATCAGGCCGACACCGTGGTCAACAGCGCTGAACTGCATCTGGAACAGATCATCGATCTGATCAGGACTGCCCATGCCCAAGGCCAGGATGTGGCCCGTGTTCATTCCGGAGACCCAAGTCTGTACGGCGCGATCGGTGAGCAGATCCGCTACTTGCGTGAGCTGAACATTCCTTTCGAGATCATTCCGGGCGTAACCGCGACGGCGGCATGCGCCGCGCTGCTCGGCGCCGAGTTGACCCTGCCGGACATCTCGCAAAGCGTGATTCTGACCCGTTATGCCGACAAGACCGTGATGCCCGCCGGCGAAGAACTGGCCAGCCTGGCGCAACATGGCGCGACCATGGCGATTCATCTGGGGGTCAATCATCTGGAAAAGATTTTGGTTGAAATGCTGCCGCATTACGGCGCGGACTGCCCGATTGCCGTGATTCACCGCGCGACATGGCCGGATCAGGACTGGGTGGTCGGTACACTGGCGGACATTGCCGCAAAGGTCGAGGCCAAAGGGTTTCGGCGTACGGCGCTGATTCTGGTCGGGCGGGTGTTGGGCAGTGAAGTGTTTAGCGAGTCTTCGTTGTATCGCGCCGGGCATGCGCATTTGTACCGACCGTGAGTGGAACGCGGAGCGTCCCGGGCTGCATGCCCACGCGGAGCGTGGGCATGATCAAGCCACAGGCATAAAAAAACGGCGCTCACGGGGCGCCGTTTTTCATGTTCGCAGCGAACGCCTTAGTAGTAGGCGTTTTCTTTCTGCGTGTGGTCGGTCACGTCGCGAACGCCCTTGAGCTCCGGGATGCGCTCGAGCAGAGTGCGCTCGATGCCTTCCTTCAAGGTCACGTCGGCCTGGCCGCAGCCCTGGCAACCGCCACCGAACTGCAACACGGCAATGCCGTCCTCGACCACATCGATCAGGCTGACCTGACCGCCGTGGCTGGCCAGCCCCGGGTTGATCTCGGTTTGCAGGTAGTAGTTGATGCGCTCGTTGACCGGGCTGTCGGCATTGACCATTGGCACCTTGGCATTTGGCGCCTTGATGGTCAGCTGGCCGCCCATACGGTCGGTGGCATAGTCGACAACGGCGTCGTCAAGAAACGCTTCGCTGAAGGAATCGATGTAAGCGGTGAAGCTTTTCAGCCCCAGCGCGGTATCTTCAGGCTTCTCTTCGCCCGGCTTGCAGTAGGCAATGCAGGTTTCGGCGTACTGGGTGCCAGGCTGGGTGATGAAGACACGGATGCCGATGCCCGGGGTGTTCTGCTTGGAGAGCAGATCGGCCAGGTAATCATGGGCGGCGTCGGTAATGGTAATAGCGGTCATAAAAACTCCTCGCAGGCTTGGGCGCAGTTTACGCCAATCGGCGCGGCTGACAAAGTCCTAGTATTTTTGTCGGGAAAGAATCCCGGCATATGCCTGCGAATGCTCAAAGGTTCTCGTACCGGTTCATATCCAGCACACCCTCTTCCACCGGATCGGTTTCGTGGATGTACTGGCTCAGATCGTGAAAATACAGCCAGAACTGCGGATGACTGCGACGAATGCCCCAGCGCTCGACGATCTTGTCGAACCGATTGGCATCCTTGGCATTCTCCATCGCATCGACAAACGCCGGCACCTGCTCGGCCGGTACGTTGAACATGAAGTTCGGGTAACTGGTGAGCACGCCCGGATAGATCGTCAAGGTGTCGAGACCCGGTTGATAGCGCAGCGACTCACCGAGCAGAAACGCCACGTTGCTGTGCGCGCGGTTGCGCAGCACGCTGTAGACCTCGCGCTTGCCGCTGGCGGTTTCGACACGCAGCAAGGTCGCTTCGGGCATCTGGTCGATGACTTTCAACCCTGCGGCCGGTCGCGAGGCCAGACGGCTCAGGGCCTGCTCGGCGTTCTGCAACGCCGGATCTATATTCGGTCGCGAGCAATAAGCGCCGTCGCAGCGATTGATAGGGTCTGGCCGCGCGTTCAGATCACCGTAGCGCGCCAGCAACTGCATGGCGAAATCGTGTTTCGGGTCTTTCTCGTCGAGCGTCAATGCGGTCGGTTTGTCGTCATCGATGGCCTCGTAATCGAGCCACATCTTGAATTGGCCGCCGTCCTGGTACCAATCGTTGAGGTAATCCTCACGTGAGTCGGCGGGCATCAGGCGCAGGAAGTTCTGCTCCGCGCCATTACGGATCAGGTCGAAATACAGGCGAGTCTGCGCTTGATGGGAGACGTTGCCGAACACGTCGAAGTTGACCGCGAGCTGATAGTAGGTGCGCTCGAGCAGTGGATAGTCGAACAGCCACATGGTTTGCGGCACCTCACCGATAAGCCCCTTGGTCACCGAAGCGCTGTCGAAGTGGCGGAAAATGCTCAGCAAGGCGTTGTCGTTGCCGGCCCACAGCGTCGACCAGCTCGGCGCCGGCAGATCGGCGTAGCTGTCGCGGCGCAAGGCTTCGTATTCGTTGCGCTTGTCGCGGTAGTTGCGCCACAGGCTCAGCACGCTGCCGACATCGTCGTTCTGCCCCGGCATCGCCAGCAGCGGCGTAGCCTGGCCACGGTAGTTCGGGTCGGTGATGTAGAGATCATGTTCCGGCGCCTGGAACAGCGCCCAGAAGTTGTCGCGGATCACGTCGGTCGCGATCTGCCCACGGCACACCGGGCCGCGAATGAAGGTGCGGACGAAGTATTCAGCGTTATCGAGCATGAACTGATAGCGCGCCTGCGCCGGAATCGCTTCGAAAGTGGCAAACGGATTGGCACGGCTTTGCGGGCCGTAACCCGGCAGCGCATTGACCTGCCAGTTGCCGTTGTAGAACAGGCTCTTGATCCGCGCCATTTTGGCTGCGCTCAGCGGATAAGTGATGTGCGTCTTGTGCACGATCACCCCCTGCACCGGCCACAAGCGGTAATACACCTGCGTGCCCGGGTCGTCGTTGGGGCGGCGCGTGGCGATCAGGTCGATCGGCTGGCCGCTCGGCGTACGCGACCGCACCCACTGGAAATAATGCCCCGGCTCGCCGTCCTTGAAATAGATGTGCGCCAGATACCAGTGCTCGAACAGCCAGCGCCCGACCAGACTCTGCCGCGCACCGGGGGCGTTGAGCAGGTTTTCCCACTGCAGGATCTGCATGGCCTCTTTGGCACTCGGCGCCAGGCTCTGCTCGTCGATCGGCGCGCCAGACGCCAGCCAGCGCTGCAGGGTCTGGTATTGCTGGTCGGTCAGGCCAGTGACCGCCAGCGGCATGCCCTCTTTCGGGTGCGCGCCGGCATATCCGTCGAACTCCGCAGGCATTGCGCATAGATTGTTGCGATTGAGCCCAAGAACAATCTCTTCCGGCAGTTTGGCGTTCGGCGTAAGCGGCGTCTTGTGGCCGAGTTCGAGCATGCGTGCCATCAGCGCAGCCTGACTGCCCTGGGCGTCGAGCACCGAATAGAAGTCTTTCTGCTGCCAGGCGCGCTTGCCGAAGGCGTCGTAAAACAAGCGCGTGGTCGGTGCTGCCTGGGTACGTTCGCCGTCATATACCGGCATCTTGCTCGCGCCACGGGCGGCGCCTTCACCACTGCCGAGATTGAGCTGACAGGCCGAGTCATAGCAGGCATGGCAGGCTACGCACTTCTCGGTAAAGATCGGTTGGATATCCCGGGTGTAGGAGATTGAAGAAGAAATGGCAGGATCTTGCGCCGCAACGCTCCCGCTCAGGACCAGCAACCATAAACTGATGAAGCGGTGCGGCATGCTGCTGATCTCGATGATAAAAAAAGGCTGCGATTCTACCGTTATGACGCTCGTACCAACATGAGCGATATTCATGCAAAAGCTGCACATGCTCCAAAAGCGCACAGGTTTGCTATGATCCCGCTCCTTCGTAATGGTCTTTCCGAGTAGTCCACATGTCCGATCGCAGCGTCCGCCTTCAAGCTCTCAAGCAAGCCCTCAAAGAGCGCATCCTGATTCTCGACGGCGGGATGGGCACGATGATCCAGAGCTACAAGCTCGAAGAACAGGATTATCGCGGCAAGCGCTTCGCGGACTGGCCGAGCGACGTCAAGGGCAACAACGACCTGCTGGTGATCACCCGTCCGGACGTGATCGGCGGCATCGAAAAAGCCTACCTGGACGCCGGCGCCGACATTCTCGAAACCAACACTTTCAACGCCACGCGCATTTCCATGGCCGATTACGGCATGGAAGAGCTGGCGTACGAGTTAAACGTAGAAGGCGCACGTCTGGCGCGCAAGATTGCCGACGCCAAGACCGCCGAAAACCCGGCCAAGCCGCGCTTCGTTGCCGGCGTGCTCGGCCCGACCAGCCGCACCTGCTCGCTGTCGCCCGACGTCAATAACCCCGGCTACCGCAACGTCACCTTCGATGAGCTGGTGGAAAACTACACCGAAGCCACCAAAGGCCTGATCGAGGGCGGCGCCGACCTGATCCTGATCGAAACGATCTTCGACACCCTCAACGCCAAAGCGGCGATCTTTGCCGTACAAGGTGTATTCGAAGAGCTGCACATCGAATTGCCGATCATGATTTCCGGGACCATCACCGACGCCTCCGGCCGTACCTTGTCCGGCCAGACCACCGAAGCATTCTGGAACTCGGTGGCCCACGCCAAGCCGATCTCCGTGGGTTTGAACTGCGCCCTCGGCGCCAGCGAACTGCGCCCGTACCTGGAAGAGCTGTCGAACAAGGCCAGCACCCACGTTTCCGCGCACCCGAACGCCGGCCTGCCGAATGAATTCGGCGAGTACGACGAACTGCCCTCGCAAACCGCCAAAGTCATCGAGGAATTCGCCCAGAGCGGTTTTCTCAACATCGTCGGCGGTTGCTGCGGCACCACGCCGGGCCACATCGAAGCCATCGCCAAAGCCGTGGCCGGTTACGCGCCACGTCAAATTCCGGACATTCCCAAAGCCTGCCGCCTCTCCGGTCTGGAGCCGTTCACCATCGATCGCAGCTCGCTGTTCGTCAACGTTGGCGAGCGCACCAACATCACCGGCTCGGCGAAATTCGCCCGCCTGATCCGTGAAGACAACTACACCGAAGCCCTCGAAGTCGCTCTGCAGCAGGTCGAGGCCGGCGCGCAGATCATCGACATCAACATGGACGAGGGCATGCTTGATTCGAAGAAGGCCATGGTCACCTTCCTCAATCTGATCGCCGGCGAACCGGATATCTCGCGGGTGCCGATCATGATCGACTCGTCGAAATGGGAAGTGATCGAAGCCGGCCTCAAGTGCATTCAGGGCAAGGGCATCGTCAACTCGATCAGCATGAAAGAAGGCGTCGAGCAGTTCATCCATCACGCCAAGTTGTGCAAGCGCTACGGCGCTGCGGTGGTGGTGATGGCCTTCGACGAAGCCGGCCAGGCCGACACCGAAGCGCGCAAGAAAGAGATCTGCAAACGCTCCTACGACATTCTGGTCAACGAAGTCGGCTTCCCGCCGGAAGACATCATCTTCGACCCGAACATCTTCGCCGTCGCTACCGGCATCGAAGAGCACAACAACTACGCCGTCGACTTCATCAACGCCTGCGCCTACATCCGCGATGAGCTGCCGTATGCGCTGAGCTCCGGCGGCGTGTCCAACGTGTCGTTCTCGTTCCGTGGCAACAACCCGGTGCGTGAGGCGATTCACTCGGTGTTCCTGCTCTACGCGATCCGCGCCGGGCTGACCATGGGCATCGTCAACGCCGGTCAACTGGAGATCTACGATCAGATCCCGGTCGAGCTGCGCGATGCCGTCGAAGACGTGATCCTCAATCGCACCCCGGACGGCACCGACGCCCTCCTCGCCATCGCCGACAAGTACAAGGGCGACGGTAGCGTCAAGGAAGCCGAGACCGAAGAGTGGCGTAACTGGGACGTCAACAAGCGTCTGGAACACGCACTGGTCAAGGGCATCACCACGCACATCGTTGAAGACACCGAAGAATCCCGCCAGTCGTTTGCGCGGCCGATCGAGGTGATCGAAGGCCCTTTGATGTCCGGCATGAACATCGTCGGCGACCTGTTCGGCGCCGGCAAAATGTTCCTCCCGCAGGTGGTGAAATCCGCGCGCGTGATGAAGCAGGCCGTGGCGCACCTGATCCCGTTCATCGAACTCGAGAAAGGCGACAAGCCGGAAGCCAAGGGCAAGATCCTCATGGCTACGGTCAAGGGCGACGTGCACGACATCGGCAAGAACATCGTCGGCGTGGTGCTCGGCTGCAACGGCTATGACATCGTCGACCTCGGCGTGATGGTCCCGGCCGAGAAGATCCTGCAGGTCGCCAAAGAAGAAAAATGCGACATCATCGGCCTCTCCGGCCTGATCACGCCGTCGCTGGACGAGATGGTCCACGTTGCCCGCGAAATGCAGCGTCAGGACTTCCATCTGCCACTGATGATCGGTGGCGCGACCACGTCGAAAGCGCACACCGCGGTGAAGATCGAACCGAAGTACAGCAACGATGCCGTGGTTTACGTGACCGACGCCTCGCGCGCCGTCGGCGTGGCGACTCAGTTGTTGTCCAAGGAACTCAAGGCCGGGTTCGTCGAGAAGACCCGCCTGGAATACATCGACGTGCGCGAGCGTACGTCCAATCGCAGCGCCCGTACCGAACGCCTGAGCTACGCCGCCGCGATCGCGAAGAAGCCGCAATTCGACTGGGCCAATTATCAGCCAGTGAAACCGACCTTCACCGGCAGCAAGGTGCTCGACAATATCGATTTGAAAGTGCTGGCCGAATACATCGACTGGACACCGTTCTTCATTTCTTGGGATCTGGCCGGCAAGTTCCCGCGCATCCTCGAAGACGAAGTGGTCGGTGAAGCCGCCACTGCGCTGTACAAGGACGCGCAGGAAATGCTTGCCAAGCTCATCGACGAAAAACTGATCAGCGCCCGTGCGGTGTTCGGTTTCTGGCCGGCCAATCAGGTCAACGAAGACGACATCGAGCTGTACGACGACAACAGCAAGCCGCTGGCCAAGCTGCATCACCTGCGTCAGCAGATCATCAAGACCGACGGCAAGCCGAACTTCTGCCTCGCCGACTTCGTTGCGCCCAAAGACAGCGAAGTCACCGACTACGTCGGCGGCTTTATCACCACCGCCGGCATCGGCGCCGAAGAAGTGGCTAAGGCTTATCAGGACGCTGGCGACGACTACAACTCGATCATGGTCAAGGCCCTCGCCGACCGCTTGGCCGAAGCCTGCGCCGAATGGCTGCACCAGCAAGTGCGAAAAGAGCACTGGGGTTATGCCAAGGATGAAACCCTCGACAACGATGCGCTGATCAAAGAGCAATACCGTGGCATCCGCCCTGCTCCCGGCTACCCGGCCTGCCCGGATCACACCGAGAAAGCCGCGCTGTTCACCCTGCTCGATCCAGAGGCTGCGGAAATGCGCGCCGGGCGCAGTGGCGTGTTCCTCACCGAACACTACGCAATGTTCCCCGCCGCAGCGGTCAGCGGCTGGTACTTCGCCCATCCGCAGGCGCAGTACTTTGCCGTGGGCAAGATCGACAAGGATCAGGTGCAGAGTTACACCGCGCGCAAAGGCCAGGACCTGAGCGTGACCGAGCGTTGGCTGGCGCCGAATCTGGGTTACGACAGCTGAGTCGAGCCGACCTGGGGAGTGCCCTGCTCCCAGGTCCGCTCGATCACTCAGTCGCGGCGCCACGAAGGCCCGGGTTTCGGTGACGACGGGGGCGCTGGCGACGCTCCCGCATCCTGCGACGCCAGGCTCTCCAGCTCTGTGCGAGTCAAAGCCTTGAGTTTCTCGATACGCGCATCCGCCAGTTCGATTTCAAGCACCCTCATCGCGTCCAGATAATCGCTGTTATCTCTGTCCGGGTAGGCATCCTCGACCGCTTCGTGCCGCCTGGTAGCGTCGCGTTCAAGTGCCTCGAACGCCTCGGCGTGGCGATCCTGCAGATAGCGGATCCAGTAGTCCCGCGCAATCAGATCCTCCAGAAACATGGGTGATGCCTCGTCCGCGAGAACCGAGGCACGCGCATCGAGCAATCGTCGCCCGCGAATCGGTGAGGCGTACAACATGTGTTCGGGTTGCGCCGGCAACTCCAGGTCGTCCGGCCAGCCGCGTGTCATGGCGATGCGGTATTGCAGGCGAACTTCCGCGCGATCCTTGTTCCTGGCGGCGGCTTCGGCCAGTCGATCCACCCTTTCCAGGCGAAACAGCCGTCGAGTCAGATCAAGCAGCGCTCTGCCGCGTTGCAGCTGACGATGCCGCGGAATGTCGCGCAGAGCGTTGTATTCATAGACGCGGGTCTCCAGTTCGCTGAACGACAGGATCCGGCCATCGGGGCACGTGCCGTGGGTTTCGGCGTTGAAAAACAACAGCTCGCGCAGTTCAGCGTTTTCCGTGGCAGCCTGGATCACTTGCCAGACCCGGTGGGTCAGATCGGCACCGGCAAACCTGAATTCCAGGGTGTCGGGCAAGGTCGAGAGCAAATGAAAGAACGCCTCATGGTTGGCCTGTCGAGCCAATTGCAGCCATAGCGCTTGCCGCGCTGCACGCGCATCTGCATGCGTATAGGTCATCCATATATCCATCGCCGGCGCCGCCACGTCCTGCGCCGGATTGGCAATCACCTCCGCGGCCTCCACACCGGCATGCATATCCACGGGCCTGCTACTGCTACCGCCACCGCCTCCGCCACGCGGATCATCACCATCGTCGCTATCGGAGTCGGGGTCCGAACCCCGATCCGAATCCGATTCGGATCCGCTATCGCTTTCCGAGTCGCTCATACGTTCGGCGATCAAGCGCTGCAAGGACTCCGGCGTGTAGCCCAGCACCTCACTGCCGCCATGCGCGACGCTGTAGTCCCTGATCTGCTCCAATGCGTTAAGCGACAGCGAGTTCTCCGACAGATCGGTGCCTGCCACGAGCGCCTCATGATTGCCGCCCAACAGCCGGTCCGGGAAAACCATGATGTTGTTGCCCGACAGGTCCAGCCTTTGCAGATGCGCCAGTTCAAGCACGCCTTCAGGCCAGAAATCCAGGCCGTTCTGGCCGAGGTTGAGGGTTTGCAGACTGCTGAAGGTTGCGGCGTTGAATTCTTCCAGCCGATTGTGACTAAGGTCGAGCCAGCGCAGCCGCGCCCCGCTCGCGTGCTGATACACCGATTGCGCCACGGCCAGGCGATTGCCGCTCAATTCCAGCCGTTCGAGCCGGCTCAGACCGCCGACAGCTTCCGGCAGGCGTGCCAGGCCCGTGCCATTGAGTGTCAGCGTGGTCAACTCAGGAAACGCCGGGCAAAAGAGGTTGAAACTCTCGACGGAAAATTTAGCCCCGGTCAGGTCCAGCGTCCGCACATGGGAAAACACGTTCGACAGCGCAGGCAAATCACCCAAGCCGCCCGCTGACAGGCTCAGCGTCCGTCCGGCGGATTCGGTATGGCCGGTGAGCCCGTCCCGCCAGCAAGCGCGGATCCTGGAGGCATCAAAGAATCTTGTTGACGACGCCCCTTCACCAGCCCCTTGCGCCGGGTTGAAGATCCAGCCGTTCAACTCACGCGTCAACGCCTCGTTACTTGCTCGCCACTGATTCAGTCTGCCGACCATTTGCTCAGGGGACAGGCCTTCAGTGCGCAAACGCTCAACGCTGGCCTGGGCCTTTTCAAGCGACAGTGACGGAAAGATTTCCAGCACTGCGCGATGCATCTCGGTGCCTTGCTGAATGACCGAGACAGATGGCAATGGCAAGAGATGAGCGGCGCGATTGAGTGCCGTGTCAGGCGTGGCACCGCTGGAACCGGCGGGTATCGATGGCGCTTGCGATTCGAACCGTTGCAGCGCCCCTTCGGGCAAACCCAAGGTCATTTCGATACGTCGCTGCGCCGCCTTTAGGCTCGCTTCGCCGCTGACACTGAAGCGGTTGTTCAGCAGCCGGGTCTTGAGCAGCACAGCGTTGTCGGCAAGCACGTGATCGGGGAGCGAACCGATGGTGTTATGCCGCAAATCCATTGCTTGCAAATGCGCCAGGTTCTCCGCCCCCTTCGGCCACACATTGAGCCCGTTTGAGCTGAGGTTCAGCGTCCTGAGGCCGGTCAGGCGAGAAACGTCCAGTGTGTCCAGCCGATTGAGGCGGGCATTGAGATGTTCGAGATTGCTCAGCGCGTCGAATTGACTTTGCACCTGAGGGGTCACGGCGATTCGGTTGAAAGACAGGTCCAGCTGTGCGAGCCGGGGCAAATCGGCTGGCCGCACCGGCACTTCGGTCAATCCGCAGGCGGTGACCTCCAGGCTTGTGGCGCCACTGAACGCCTGGAGAAAGCCGCGGATCTGTTCGACCGGCACAGTCAAGCGGTCCAGCCGAACCCGCTGTACATGAGCAAACGTACCGGCCGGCAATTGCGGCAGCTCACTCACCGACTCCGCGCCCAGCGCCCAGGCGGTGTCAACCAGTTCAAACATGCTGGCGTCGTCCAGATCGCTGGCGGATATCCAGTCCTCAGCATTGAAGGGACGAACGTCATCGTTCAAGCGATAACGCCGGCGTATGGCCGCGCGCCAGTTTTTTTCCAGTGCACGAACCACCCGGGCATTGGGCGGCGCTTGCCAGCGCGCTGCCGGCGTCGCCGTACGCAACTCTGCGGATGCGCTGGCCTCGTAGAACTGGCGGAAAATTGCGCTGTGCTCCACGCGCAGAATCTCCACGGCTCCAAGTCGGGTCTCCGGTGTGTTCCACAGACTCATGATGCGCTGAGGTAACGGGTTGAGACGGCCGGCCTCACCCGTCAGAAACTGCAGTTCCCCGGCGCAGTAGCGGCGGACCATCAAGTCCAGATCAACCAGATGCCCCCATTCCCCCATGTAGTTTTTCACATAGTCGTAAGCCGGTTTGAACGCTCCGTGGGAGAACCTCGACCAGTCCAGGGACAAACCGGCCCAGAGTCTCTCGTGCCCGACATAAAGGGTCTGTGGAAGGGATGCGATGGCGGTTTGCGTCAGATCCAGACGCTCCAGCTCAGGCAGTTGTTCCACATAAGCCGGCCACTGCGTCAGGCCCGGCGCTTCAATCTTGAGTTTCTTCAGTCGTTCAAGGGGAGCCAGGTCCAGCTCGGGCGGGCTGCCTGCGCCGCCGGGAAAATCGAGATGAAGCTCCTCAACCGCGGTCAGGCTACGCAATCTTGTCGACAGATCGGCAGCCATCACCCGCGCTGGCGTTCGGAACTTGAGCTTTTTCAATGCGGACATGCGGGTCACGCTCAGGGGCAAGGTCGTCAGTGACTGCTCGTGCTCCATGTAGGTGCCGAACAGACTGCCCCGCTCCCCCAGCGACAACTTTTCGATATTGGCAAATCGCTTCAGGAAGGCATCGGCGTTGGCGTCGGTCAAACCTCCGCCGCCAATCGACAGTTCACGCACGTGAGCAAAGTCGACGGTCATCTCTGGCAGAGGATCGTAGGTGAGAATCGACAGTTGATCGGCACCCGCGACCCCAGTGGACAAAGCGTTGCGCCAGCAGGTTTTCAGCGCTTGCGCGGTGCGAAACTTGTAATTTGTTCCGGAGCGTTCCCAGGGCGCCGCCGTCGCTGTCCCCGCCCATTCATCCAGCGTCGCATTGAGCTGTTCCCACTCACGCCGACGTGATTGCAACAGCTCGAAAATGGCCCGGTCGTTTTTTCCTGCCCGATACTGGTCAAGGAGGAAGCCACGAGCCTGTTCGTCGCTCAATTGCGGGTAGATATCCTGCACGTGAGCCAGCAGGTTCGGTGCCAATCCGGCGCCGCGTCCACTGGCGGGATAACCGATCAAGGTAGCGTTCACCCGCACCGGCGGTTTTATCCACTTGACCTGAGGCGCCAGCAACGCGGGTGCATCAGCCTGGTGCTGGTCGGCGTGATCGATGATCTTTGCTTGCAACTCTGCGGACTGCCCGACCTCAGGGACACCGAGGCTGCGGCGCGCATGATCAGGCAGGGCATGCATGATCGACGAGTAAAAATTGTCGCCGTTGCGAGGCAGGCTGTTGAGTGCCTCACCGCGCTCGTTGTATGCCTGAAACTGAACGCCTGTTTTGATCAGGTATTTTTTCTCGCTGGCGGTTTCACTGCCGATGCTGTCGCGCAGCATGCCGGCTTCGTGGCCTTCGCGTACTTCAATGCGAAGGCTGTCGGGCCAACCCGCCAATTGCTCCAGCGTGTGCAACGCCAGGCGCCGGCTGTCCGCAGAAGCGACGTTTTCGCTGCGCAGACCGGCATATGCCGCTACCTGTCGACTTTGCCGCGCGTACCAGCGGGCCTCCTCCAACAGGCGCAGCGGTACTCGTTGCCCTGAGCCGAGTCGCTGAAGATCATCGGGTCGACCATGTGCCAGCACCGTTTGCGCCGCCGGTTCACTGAGTCCCGGGCAGGCCTTCTGCAAGCGCGCAACCTGCGGATCGACGGGGTCGGTCCCCGAATGAATGCTGTCGTAAATCGCCGGCTGGCGGGTGTTGGCGTAGTCGGCGATCTGCTTGCCAAACTCTGCCGGTCGGCCATCGCGCACGCGTGCCCCCTGCTCGCCGAGGAGCCGAGTGATTTCTGACTCGTCCAGTCCTGCGAGAATACGTGCTGGCAGTTCACCGCTGAAGATATCGGCCCGCGATATCTGAATGGGTGGCTTGACGCCGACATCGCGAAACCGCCGCGCGGAGCCATACCTGACGAACTTGCCGGACAATTGCTCGCCGTCGAAGACTTCCAGCACCCGGTTCTCCGGCCAGCGCGGCATTTCGGTGATCAGCGGCAACGCGTAGAGGTACAGTTCATCGATCGGTTTTGTCCCGCGCAACTGCTCGACAACCAGTGCCGCGTTGCCGTCTGCTTGCATCATGCGCATGGCCTGGGTCAGTTCCGGTGGCGGCAGCGAAGAATCAATGTGCATCTTGCGCAGCGCGGCTTCACTGACACCGCTGATATCGGCAGCCTTGATCAGCTGTGCATCGGAAAAAGCTTCGGTTGCATGGCCGATACGCCGCAAAAGGGTCAGACGATCCCAATCCTGCGGACGTTCCAGAGTATGCCGCCAGGCACCGCTGCCATTGCTGTGGAGCACCGGCTGCCAGGCGTTGATGTCGGTCGGATGGCTGATCCGCCATTTGCCGATCGATTCATCGAAAAACTGCTCATAGACCTTGCCGCTCTGGCGAATATAGGTTTTACCCTCAAGCACGTGCTGGCCGGCACTGTTTGGCCCGGGACTGGCAGGCAGTGCGACAGCCGACTCGTAAGCGCTCAGGTCGGGTTTCCACAGCCGGGTTTCGCCGTTGGGCAACTTCACCGGATGCAGATTTTCAATGACCGGCACGGCTTTGGCGCTTGAGATTTTCCTTACTGCGGCGCCCACACCGGCCATCAGCGCAATCTGCGCAAGGTTTTCCGCCACATCGATCAAATGATCCTTCGCCGCACGCCGATCGCCCTCGGCCCATTCGATTGCGCCCTCAAGCGTTTCATAGAGCAGTTGCCCGGCCATCACCACCATCATCACTTCGCCCAACACAGGCACGAACATCGAGACCATGTTCAGACCGAGCATGCCAAGTTGCATCAGATGGGCCAGTTTGGCGTCCCTTGCTCGCGCGTCTACCTCGGCAGTCGGTACCGCATGGCTTCGGGCATCATCGATCAGCTTGGTGCGGTTCTGGCTATAGAGGTATTGCCACAGATCCTCGTTGGGAGCCCAAAGTCCCTGCCCCTTGCGTCCCAGGGTGGACGGTGCGATGTAAGGGTCCGCCACTGGCTCCCATTTGACCTGGCGTTCGGGCGGTACCTGCTGAATGCGGGTGAACGCCGAGCCGGCGGTGAAGCCTTGCAGCACCGACAGCCATGGCGAGCGCAGCAGATCCCAGCCATCGCCGGGTGAGTCAGGCGCCTTTTGCCTGAACTGGCTGAAATACTCGGGACGCTGGTCATAAGGCAGGAACTGGCTGAGAAAGCGCTGGTAGGCGGTGGGCTCCGCGCCCGTCTGTTGCAGAGCGTCGCGTGCAGTGAGCAAGCGTTTGAGCTCGTCGCGCATCTGCTGGAACGTGTAGCGCTTGAGCGGATGTTCAGGATCGTGCGGGATGTAGAGAATCAGTTCGTCGGTATAGCGGTATTTCTCGCAGATGACGAACGCGACGCAGCCGGTGAGTCTTTTTTTCATCAACCCCAGGTCCTTGAACCAGACCTGTTTTTTACCCATCCAGGGATGCATCTCGCCGTCAATCACCGAGACGATCATCGCGTGATCCGCCGCCTCGATATCCTTTTGCAACAGCGCCTGCTCGGCCGCAGCGCGCAACGTCGCCTTCTGTGCGGCGATGAAGCGTTCGGCAAGCACTGCCTCTGCCACCGTTTCCTCAGGATGAAAGAATCCTTGCAGGTAAGTCTGGTATTGCTGGCCGATATCCAGATCGCGGCAAAGGTGCAGAAACTGGCTGACCGAAATACCGATGCTCACATGGTCGAACGTCTGCGCCGTGGACCCTGCCACCACAAAACCTGAGCTCGAATGGTAGGTCCCTTCGCATTCGCCAGCTTCGAAGTTGTGCAGTGCGGCTTCCAGCAGCGTTAGCTTGAGCACCTCGAATGAGGCCAGTTCGATTTGCTGGATACCCATCTCCACCGGGCGGCGCAGACACAGCAGCGTTTTGTCGACATCAATATCCAGCGAGTGTTTGTCTTTCAGCGCTTTGATGACTAATGGCCGGGCAAACGTCTCGACGTCCTGAAGTTTCGCCATGCGCTTGTCGAGACTGTTCTGGGCGATGACACTGGCCTTGAACGTGTCGTCCACGGTTTTGCGCTGGGCCGGCGTCGCATCCTGATACCAGGCTGGCAATGCTGTCGCAACCGCCTTGAAGGCTTCGCGCCGTTGCGGCGAAGCGTCGGTCAACCATTGCGGGATCGAAGCTTCGAGAAACTCGCCGTGCAGGCTTTGCGTTGCAACGAGCTTTACTGACCGACTGGCGTCTGCCGGCTGATCGGTCGACGCAGGCTGCGTCGACACGGGTTTTGGGGAAATAGCGCTCATGGTCACTCCTTGTTGATGGAGCGCTCAGCAAACCATGTCGCGTTATCGCTTCTGCGTTATCCGGGTATTGCGCAACCAGCAGTGGTAAGCGGATGTGACTTGTCCTGCCTCGGACCGCCTCAGCAAGGTGCCCTCAGGAACCGGATGTTGGTGGCAGGCGGCCGGGTTGTTCGGATTCCGCAGCGAAGCTGCTCAGCTCGCTGATCACCCGGCGTGTCAGCTCGGCGCGTTTCTGTGTGCGCAGCACGTCCATGGCCTTGCCCAACCTGTTCAGCTCAAGGTCGTATTCTTCGGAACTCAGTTCATTGCGGGCGAGACGCTGATTGAGCTGGTCCCACAGTTGCTGGCGTCGCTCATCAACCGCAACGTCCACCGCGGCCATCTCTTGTGGGTGGAGATCTTGCAGGTAAGAGATCCAGTAGTCGCGCTCTGCCATGCTTACGGACAGCGCATCGGTGCCCTCTGCCTCAAGAATCGAGGCGCGGGTGTACTCGAGCAGTTCATCACTCAGCGGAACGTCATAAATCATCGACGCGGGCTGGCCCGGTAAATCGACACCGTCGCCCCAGCCGCCCGTCAAACCGATACGATATTTAAGGCGCACTTCAGCACGATCCATACCCAGACCGGCGGCTTCAGCCAGCGTCTCGACGCGATCCAGGCGAAACAGTTGCCGCGACAGACGCAGCAGCGCCCGACCTCTGGACGCCATTCGATTCAACGGAATGTCACGCAACTGGTGATAGACCGCGACCCGCACTTCCAAATCACTGAATGTCAGAATCCGCCCGTCCGGACAGGTGCCGTGGGTCTCGGCGCCCTGAAACAACAGCTGCCGCAGTTCGGTATTTTCCTCAGCGGCCTCCATGACACGCCAGACTCTTTGCGTCAGATCGCCTCGCACCTGCCTGTAGTCCTGCGTATCGAGCAACAAGCGCAGCAACTGGAAAAACCGCTCGTGATTCGGCTCTTGCGCCAATTGCGCCCAGAGCTCGGTTCTTCGCGCAACCCACTGCGGATCGCTGTCCACAAGCCACGGATCGCGTGAGCGTGGCGCAACATCGTAGGCTGGATCAAAAACTTTCTCGGCAGGAAATACCTGCGCATGGGGATCGTCGACAACGCCACCAGCGTGATCGGTTGGAGCACCGTCTTCGGGAGTCCCGAACAGATCACCGAACACCTGACGGTTGATCATCGTCTCAATCTGCGCGCGCGTCATGCCCAGCACATGCGGTATGGCGCGCTCGCGGCTGTAACGCCTGAGGTCTTGCAATGCAGAAAGCGACAAATTGCGGTTTTCTGACAGATCCGAGCCTGCGATCAGACCCGAATGATCACCATCGAAAAGCGCCGTGGGGATTTCCGCGATTGCGTTACCGCTAAGGTTCACGGCCTGCAACCCGGGCGCCCGCAACACTCCGTCAGGCCATTCGCTCAGTTGGTTGTAGCGCAGATCCAGAGACTCGATTACGCCATAATCGGGCGGATTGAAAACACGAAGTTCGTTGTAACTCAAATCCAGCGTGCGCAGCTGCGAGTTGCCCAGCAAAGGGTAAACACTCGTCGCACTGCGCAAGCTGCAATACTGCATGTCCAGGCGGGTGAGATGACGCATGTGCAGCACCGGCGCAGGCACCGCGCCCAATTCGTTACCACTCAGATACAAGGTCTCGAGGTCGGGAAAACCGTCGAGAAAACCCGCGCTCCCCCGCGCCGTGATTCCTGCACCGCTCAGATCCAGCGTCGTCACGCCCGGAAACTGCACCACAAGCGCCGGCAGTTCTCCGGTCTGCAATCCTGCCAATTCGAGCTCCAGACCGTCGCCGCCGGGGTGTCGGGTCAGGGTGTCGCGCCAGGTCTCGCTGATTCGCCGGGCCACCAGCGAACGCACTTGCGCACTGACCAGGACAGTGTTCGTTCGTACTTCCCTGGTATAGAGCCAATCGTTCAACTGACGGGTCAGCGCCTCGCAGCTCAGATGCCATTGGCTGATCTGCGCATCGATCTGAGCGTCATTCAAGGCCCGTGTTCGCAGCACCAGCAGACTGCGTTGCGCTCGTTCGCGATTGAGGATCACCGCCAACCGCTGCAAGTGCCCCGAAGCGCCTGAGCTGACAGGCGCCGGCTGCGGGAGTGGCAGGAGCAGATCACTGAACGAACCGCCGGTTTCCAACGGCGGAAAATGCTCTGGCACCGGCTCTGCGGCGAAGCGTGACAACGTGCCCTGGCCCAACCCCCGCTGCTGCTCGATGCGCTGCAGCGCCGCGTGAAAAGCTGCCTCACCGTCGGCACTGAAGGCGTTGCCCGACAGATTCGTCCTCATCAATGCGTCAGGATGCGCCAGCGCTTGCGGCGACAGGCACGCGATCCGGTTGTCTCGTAAATCGAGCCATGACAGCCGTGGCAGAGTTTCCGCCCCGGTGGGCCAGGCCAGCAAATCCGTCGATCTCAGATTCAAGGCCTCGAGCCCGCTCAAAGCCGTGGCATCGAGTCGCCCCAGCGGGTTATGGCTCAGGTTCAGTCGTACCAGTTGTGGCAGCGCATTGAGTTGGCGCTGGACCATTGCCGTCACCGTGATTCTGTTACCCGACACGTCGAGCCGACGCAGCGCGGGCAACGCCTGCGCTGCAAAAGGTAGCTCGGTGAACATGCATCCCCCCAGCTCAAGGGTTTCGATATGACTGAAGGCGCGAATAAAATCCCGCGCCTGGCCGGAGGGCACGTTCAGCCCTCCCAGACGCAGCGTGCGCACATGGGCGAAACTGCCGGCCGGCAACGAAGGAAGCTCGACACCGGTGGTGGCACCGGGCAGCTCGACGAAGCTAAAGCGCTCAACGTCGGTCGCCAGGCCATAGCGCTGACGAATCGCACCGTGCCAGCTGCTTTTCAGCGTATGTAACAGGTCCGCGCTGGCCCCTGTCGACCAGCGCCGCGCGGGCGCTGCATAGCGTGATCCCTGGCGCGGGGATGGCGGATAAAACGCGGCGAAGATGGCCTCATGTTCGGCCCGAAGCTGCTCGATCGCCGCTACCCTCGCCGACGGTGTTGACCAAGCCGCATTGAATGCCTGCGGCAAAGGGTCGGCGCTATCCGGGGCGACGGCCATGCTATCGAGTTCGGCGCGGCAATAGTCACTGACCATCTGATGCACATCGAGCAGGTGGCCGCGCGGGCCGGAGCGGCGGCTGACAAACTCATAGGCCCGACGGAACGTCGCTGGGGTGACACGCGACCAATCCAGCGATAGCCCGGCCCAGAGTCTGTCATGGCCGCTGTAGAGCGAGTCGGGCAAGGTTTCGATCAAGGTGTGCGTGAGGTCAAGGCGTCTGAGCTGCTGAAGTCGTTCAACGTATGCCGGCCATCGCCATAACGCGTGGGGCGCATCGATGCGTAATCTGCGCAGTCGTGTCAGCGATTGCAGGTCAAGACCATGCAAAGTGGTGGAATCGAATCCGTGATAGTCGATGCGCAGTTCCTCCAGTGAAGTCAGTCCACCCAGCCTTCGCGCAAAGCTTTCCGAGAGCAATGGCGCATCGGTAGAGAAACGCAGACGTCTCAGCCCGGGCAGCCGCTCAACCGCCTCCGGCAATGTGCTAAGCGGTCGGGTGACAGGTGTCTGGCCATAGCGCCTCAATTCACCGAGCCATAAATCAGTGACATTCGGGAACGCCGCCAGAAACCCGTCCGCATTGGCGTCGGTTATGCCGATGCCGGTGATGGCCAGTTCGCGCACGTGGGGAAAGCCTGTACTCAGCTCGGGCAAAGGCGTGTCGCAATGGATTGTCAGGCGGGCCGCCTCCGCCGCCTGCCCCTCCAAGGGACCATTACGCCATGTCTCTCGCAGTGTCTGTGCCAGTTGCGCCCTGTGCGTTGCAGTGCGGCTATCACTCGGCGCTGCCTGCCATCGCTCAAGTGCAACGTTCAACGCGTCCCAATCCTGGCGGCGAGATTCCAGTTCGAGCTGAATCTGCGCCTCACTCTGGCCGTGTTGCCGGGCGAGAAATGCCCGTGCCTGGCGCGACTCGGGGTATAGATGCGCAATGCGTGATTCGAGGGACGGATTGAGGCCTGTACCACGGCCACTGGCGTAATAACCCAGCAGTCGCGCGCCCACGCGTACCGGCGGTTTGAACCACTTTGCAGCCGGTGACAGCAATCGCGCAGCTTCGGCTCGATGAAGGTGGGCCGATTCGATGATTTTCTGTTGCAGCTCACCATGGGCGTTGCCGACAGACAATCCGATTGATGAACGTGTGTCCTCAGGCAACGCGTGCATGAGCGAACTGTAAAAGCTGTCCTGGACCCTCGAGACTCTGTTCAACGCCTGGGCGTGATCATTGAACGCTTGATAGAAAGGTCCGTTTTTCACCAGATAGCGTCTAACCGGCGCCATCGGCTCGCCGATGCTGTCGAGCAAGGTGCCAGTCACGCTCCCCTCGCGAACTTCCACACGCAGCGAGTGCGGCCAGCCAGACAATTGTTCCAGCGCGTGCAAAGCCAGTCGCCGACTGTCCGCCGACGCCAGGTTTTCGCTGTGCAAACCGGCAAATGCGCGGGCCTGGCGACCATGGCGGACATGCCAGCGAGCCTCTTCCAGCATTCTCAAAGGGGAACGCCCGGTCGCATCCATTCGGGCCAGCTCGTGCGTCGAAGCATGCTCGATCACATCCTGGGCAGCCACGTCGCTGAGACCGGGACATTCACGCTGCAACAGGCGCACGGGCGCACTCGGTGATTCGGTACCCCGATAAAGACTGTCAAAAATCGCCGGTTGACGCGTATAGGCGTACTCGGCGAGTTGTTTGCCGAACTCATCGGGCCGCGCCGGGCGAAATTGGGCAGCCGTTCGTCCAAGCAGATAGTTGATTTCCTGCTCTTGCAACGCAGCCAGAATCCGCGCCGGCATTTCCCCGTTCAACACTTGCGAACGTGTCAGGCGGATAGCGGGCTTGTGGCCCAAACCGGGCAGCGTATTCTGCGCACCATAGCGGATGGACGGCCCTGCTCCATGCGGATCAGCTGTCATCTCCAGAACCCGATCGGCAGGCCAACGGGGCATCTCGGTGACCAACGGGACTGCGTACAGGTAGTGCTCGTCGATGGGCCTGGCTCCGCGCAATTGCTCGACCATTTGCCTCGCCTGTGCATCGGCATCGAACAGGCGCATGGCGTCTCGCAGTTCAGGGGGCGGGGGCAACTGATTCAGATGCATCTTGCGCAGGGCGCCATCGCTGATACCGCTGATATCGGCCAGCGCCAGCAAGGTGTCATCGGAGTAACCATCGGTGAGGTGCCCGGTGCGTCGCAGCAGGGTCAAGCGATCCCACGCCATGGGCTGTTCCAGGCTCAGGCGCCAGGCACCGTGGCCGTTATGGCTGAGCAACGGTTGGTAAGCCAGAGAATCGGTGGGATGTTTCAACCGCCAGTGCCCGCTGGAGCGGTCAAACGTCTGCTCATAGAGCCTGCCGCCCTGGCGCATCCAGGTTGTGCCGGCGACGCGGTACTGCCCCGCCGCGTCGGGCCGCGACAACTTGCCGGGGATGAGCGCTTGTTCATAGCCGCGCAAGGTCGGCCGCCACAGGCGCCTCTTGCCATCAGGCAGCGTCACCGGGTGCAGATCTTCGATCACCGGCTCCGGTTTAACGGCTGTCACCCGATTGAATGTTGCTCCTGCGGCGGCCATCGCACCGATCTGCGCAAGGTTTTCAGCAACGTCGACAAGATGTGCCCTGGCGGCGTGTTTATCCCCCTCGCTCCACTCGATCACGCCTTCGACAGTTTCGTAGAGCAACTGGGCCGTCATGACAACCAGCATGATTTCGCCCAGTACCGGAACGAACATGGACGCCATGTTCAGCGCCAGCAGACCAAATTGCAGCAGCCCGGACAGCTTGGCATCGCGCGCCTTGGCGTCGACGTCGGCGGTAGGCACCGCGTGACCACGAGCGTCATTGATGACCTTGTCACGATGTTTTTCGTACAAGTACGCCCAGAGGTCGCTATTCCTCGCCCACGGATATACCTGAAGGTGCGGCATCAACGAAACTGCCACGTAAGGATCGGTATCCGGGACCATTTTTTGATATTTCGGTGAAGTCTTCCAGATCTCTACAAAAATCAACGTTGTCTGCAGAATTTTGCGCCACGGTGACGACAGCCAATCCGATGCGCCGTCTGCAGACTTTACGAATTGGCTGAAGTAATAAGCACGCTTCTCATATGGGAAGAACTGACTGAAGAATCGTTGATAGGACGTAGGGGCCGTGCTGTCCGCCTGTTGCGCATCGCGAGCACTCAGCAGGCGCTTGAAGGTGTCCTGCATTTGCGTGCCGGTATAGCGCTTGAGCGGGTGTTCCGGATCGTTGGGGACGTACAGAATTACCGCGTCCACCGGGCCATACTTTTGCGCGATCTTGAACACCACACATCCGACCAGCCGGTGCCGCATCAAGCCCAGGTCTTGAAACCACACCTGCTTGCCGCCGATTCGCGGGTGCCTTTCGCCGTTGATCACCGCGAGGATCATCGCGTGATCTTCAGGTTGAATATCCTTGGTCAACAGTGCGCGTTCGGCTGCCGCGCGCATGGCCGTTTTCTGACTGGCGATGAAGTGCCGGCGCAACTTCGCTTCCGCGGCCGGATCGACCGGATGGAAAAACCTTGTCAGATAAGCCTGGTACCGGGCACCGATATCCAGTTCGCGGCACAGGTTCAGGTAGTTCCTGACCGACACATTCACCGGAACAGCCTTGAGGGCACCTTTTACGGCGGTTGCGGTTGCGAAGCCAGAGCTGCTGTGAAAGGCGCCATAAGCACACTCATCACTTTCGAAGTTGTGCAACGCGGCCTGGAGCATCGGCAGCGTCAATGCCTCGAATGAGCCGATTTCCTCGCCGAGAATGCCAGCGCGTATCGGCCGCCTGAGGCACAACAGCGTGTTATCCAGATCCACGGCGACCTGATAGCGGTGTTTCAGCGCCTGCGCCAGGAGCGGCCGGGCGAAGGTTTCGATGTCTTTGAAGGTGGACATGGAGCGGTCCAGCCTCGTCTGAGCAATAAAACTCATCCTGTAGCTGGTATTGACCACCTGACGCTGGGCCGGCGTCGCTTGCGTGTACCAGCGCGGGAACATTGTCTGCGCCTGCTTGAGCTCGGTTTTCCTGTGCACCGGCGCCTGAATCAGCCAATGCGGCATCACGGATTCGAGCCAGGGTGCGTGGAGGCTCTCGGACGCCGCAGGTTTGAGGGGGCGCCCGGTTACGGTCGAAACGTCTGAATCGGTGGACATACATCGCTCCTGTAAATGGAGCGACAGCACATCACTGACGCCGCGCTGTCCGGCGGTACATGGCTATATCCCTTGCGCAAAAGTTGTAACGCGGCATCCGTGACCACAGCGATTGACTATGCTTCGGGGGACGATTTTTCGCAGAGGGATTTATGGACGATCCAGTCGACAACAAACCGCCGAGTTTCTGGCAGATGCTGCACAGCGTCATGGCAGCGGCGTTCGGCGTGCAAAGCGGCAAGAACCGGGAAAGGGACTTTACCCACGGCAAACCCAGCCACTTCGTGATTCTCGGCGTTTTGTTTACAGCCGTGTTTGGCCTGACGCTGTTTGCCATCGTCAAACTGGTGTTGTATCTGGCCGGGGTGTGATGGCGCCAAGCGGGCACCGACTCAAGCTATCCGGGCCCTGAAAGAAAGGCCCGGAACGCTGATCTATTGATGGCTGACCCAGAAGACCGCTGTTCCTACAACGAGAATGATCAGGAACAAAATGGCCCACGCATCGACGCTACTGTCGCTTTTCCTGGCTTTGGTCGGGTTGCTCATTGCATCGCCTCTTGTCGGTTTTATCGGTGATTGCACAAAGACTCGATCACAGTTAAGACGATGATTGTCCGCACGACAAATGTGGATTAGATGACCGGCATTCGCGTTAGGCGATTTGGTTCTTTACATATACTCAAACATCACTTTTGCGCATAACTGCAAACGGGTATATTGCCCCGGCTCCGTGACGGAGTGCGCGGCCGTGCGCGCAGAATTGCAGAGGCAACATCGGACTCCAGCAAGCGAAAACGCAGCGTTTTCCGAGTAGCCCAAGCCTGAGAACAGGACTTATATGTACGTATACGACGAGTACGATCAGCGGATCATCGAGGACCGCGTCAAGCAGTTCCGTGATCAGACCCGACGCTATCTGGCAGGTGAGCTGAGCGAAGAAGAATTCCGCCCCCTGCGCCTGCAAAATGGCCTGTACATCCAGCGTTTCGCGCCGATGCTGCGCGTGGCCGTGCCTTACGGCCAGCTGACTTCGCGCCAGGTGCGCATGATGGCCAAAATCGCCCGCGACTACGACAAGGGCTACGCCCACATCAGTACGCGGCAGAACGTGCAGTTCAACTGGCCTGCGGTGGAAGACATCCCGGACATCCTCGCTGAACTCGCGACCGTGCAGATGCATGCGATCCAGACCAGCGGCAACTGCCTGCGCAACGTCACCACCGACCAGTTCGCCGGTGTCGCTGCCGACGAAGTGATCGACCCGCGCCCATGGTGCGAGATCGTCCGCCAGTGGACCACGTTCCACCCGGAATTCGCCTACCTGCCGCGCAAATTCAAGATCGCCGTCAACGGCTCGACCAGTGACCGCGCTGCCATTGAAGTCCACGACATCGGCCTGGAACCTGTCTACAACGCTGCTGGCGAGCTGGGTTTCCGCGTGCTGGTTGGCGGCGGCCTCGGGCGTACTCCGGTGGTGGGCGCATTCATCAATGAATTCCTGCCTTGGCAAGACCTGCTGAGCTATCTCGACGCCATCCTGCGTGTGTACAACCGCTACGGCCGTCGCGACAACAAATACAAGGCGCGGATCAAGATCCTCGTCAAGGCGCTCACGCCTGAAGTGTTCGCGCAGAAAGTCGATGCGGAAATGGAGCACCTGCGCGGTGGCCAGACCACGCTGACCGAAGCCGAACTGCATCGCGTCGCCAAGCATTTCGTCGACCCGGACTACAAAACCCTCGACAACCAGACTACGCAACTGGCCGATCTGGACCAAGAGCATCCCGGTTTCGCCCGCTGGCGCAGCCGCAATACCCTGGCGCACAAGAAGCCGGGCTATGTGGCTGTGACGCTGTCGTTGAAGCCGACCGGCGTTGCCCCTGGCGACATCACCGACAAGCAACTCGACGCCGTCGCCGATCTGGCCGAGCGCTACAGTTTCGGTCAACTGCGCACCTCCCACGAGCAGAACATCATTCTTGCCGATGTCGAGCAGAGCCAGTTGTTCACCCTGTGGGGCGAGTTGCGTGAAGGCGGTTTCGCCACGCCGAACATCGGCCTGCTGACCGACATCATCTGCTGCCCAGGCGGTGACTTCTGCTCGCTGGCCAACGCCAAGTCGATCCCGATTGCCGAATCGATCCAGCGTCGCTTCGATGATCTGGACTACCTGTTCGACATCGGCGAGCTGGACCTGAACATCTCCGGTTGCATGAACGCCTGTGGTCACCACCACGTTGGCCACATCGGCATTCTCGGCGTGGACAAGAAAGGCGAAGAGTTCTATCAGGTCTCCCTCGGCGGCAGCGCCAGCCGTGATGCGAGCCTGGGCAAGATCCTCGGCCCGTCCTTCGCACAGGAAGCCATGCCTGACGTGATCTCCAAGCTGATCGACGTGTACGTTGAACAACGCACCGAAGACGAGCGCTTTATCGACACCTATCAGCGTATTGGCATCGACCTCTTCAAGGAACGCGTCTATGCAGCGAATCATTAAGAACAACGAAGTCGTCGACGAAACCTGGCACCTGTTGCCGAAGGATTTCAACATCGATGAAATCAGCAACTGCGACGATCTGATCGTTCCTCTGCAGTTGTGGCGCGAGCACAGCCGCATGCTCCTGGCCCGCGATGGTGGCCTGGGTGTGTGGCTGGATGCTGATGAAGAGGCCGAGGAAATCGGTGAGGACGTCGCCAAGTTTCAGGTGATCGCCTTGAACTTCCCGGCGTTTACCGACGGCCGTAACTACTCCAATGCCCGCCTGCTGCGTGACCGTTATGGTTTCAAAGGCGAGCTGCGTGCGATTGGCGATGTATTGCGGGACCAATTGTTCTACATGCATCGCTGCGGTTTCGACGCCTTTGCCATTCGCGCGGACAAAGACCCGTACGAAGCACTGGAAGGCCTCAAGGACTTCTCGGTGACTTACCAGGCTGCCGCTGACGAACCACTGCCGCTGTTCCGTCGCCGCTAAGCGTCGGACGTTGTTGCAGACACAAAAACGCCGGTCATGTGACCGGCGTTTTTTTATGCCTGCGGTTTACCAGAAGCGTTGCTGGGTAAGACGGCTCCACCAGCTCAAAAGCACGCGGTCCACCGAGCCACTGGCAGCCATGCCGATGCGTTCCTGCAGGCTTTTGCGCTCGGCATAGTGCAGGTGATAGACCTCGGCCTGTTTGGCCTTCTGTGCCAGGTATTCATCGCTGGTCTTCAGTTCGTCCACCAGTTGGTTTTCCAGCGCAGCGATACCGAGCCACACCTCACCGGTAGCCACCTCATCGATCGCCAGTTGCGGGCGATAACGGGCGACGAAGTTTTTGAACAAGCGATGGGTGATGTCGAGGTCTTCCTGAAACTTCTCGCGGCCCTTCTCGGTGTTTTCGCCAAACACGGTCAGAGTGCGCTTGTACTCACCGGCGGTCAGCACTTCAAAGTCGATGTCATGCTTCTTCAAAAGGCGATTGACGTTGGGCAATTGCGCGACTACGCCGATCGAACCGAGAATGGCAAACGGAGCGCTGATGATCTTATCGCCGATACACGCCATCATGTAGCCGCCGCTGGCCGCGACCTTGTCGATGCACACGGTCAGTGGCACGCCCGCATCACGGATTCGAGCCAGCTGCGACGATGCCAGACCGTAGCTGTGCACCATGCCGCCGCCACTTTCCAGACGCAGAACCACTTCGTCTTTCGGCGTGGCCAGGGTCAGCAGCGCGGTGATCTCGTGGCGCAGGCTTTCCGTGGCGGAAGCCTTGATATCGCCGTCGAAGTCGAGCACGAACACCCGGGATTTGGTCTCAGGCTTGTTCTTCTGTTTCTTCGCGCTTTTTTCCGTTTTCGCTTCGCCCTTGCGCAATGCCTTGAGCTGATCCTTGTCTAGCAGGGTCTGCTCCAGGCGTTCACGAAGCCCCTTGTAGAAATCGTTGAGCTTGCTGACCTGCAACTGGCCCGCCGATTTGCGCCGGCCCTTGCTGCGCAACGCAGCGAAACTGGCCAGCACCACGAGAATGGCGATCACCAGCGTGACGGTCTTGGCCAGGAAGCTGGCGTATTCGGTGAAAAAATCCACAGAGACTCCTCAAAGCAATGCGTGACGGTGTATTACACGCGGAATGGCTCCAGCATACCCATGCGCTGGCTCATCGGCCAGCCGTGAAACCTCTGGCAACACGCCTGTAACGGGCATTTCAAACAAGCGTATGTTTTTTCATTGACAGCCTTACGCCATCCTCATAACCTCGCCTGACCTTCAACGTACCGGGACGACGCGGACGTGGGCAGCATCTACTTGATACGACATGGCCAGGCCTCCTTTGGTGCAGACGATTACGACGTGCTGTCGCCGACCGGTGTGCGTCAGGCAGAAATCCTCGGCCAGCACCTCGCCGACCTCGGTATCAGCTTTGATCGTTGCCTTGCCGGTGACCTGCGTCGCCAACAGCACACCGCCACCAGTGCACTGGAGCAATTCAGCGCCAGAGGCCTGCCGGTTCCAGTCCTCGAAACCGATTCCGCCTTCAACGAATTCGATGCCGATGCGGTGATCCGCGCTCTGCTCCCGGCCATGCTGCCGGAAGAGCCGGAAGCCCTCGACATACTGCGCAACGCCGCGCAGAACCGCGGTGAATTCCAGCGCATCTTCGCCTTGATCGTCGAGCGCTGGCTTGCCGGCACCTACGACACGCCCGGACTGGAAAGCTGGCTGGGTTTCGTCGAACGGGTTCAGGCCGGGCTGCACCGCATCCTCGACCTGGCGGAAAAGAACCAGAAAATCGCCGTGTTCACCTCCGGCGGCACCATCACTGCCCTGCTCCATCTGATTACGCAAATGCCTGCCAGACAGGCCTTTGAATTGAACTGGCAAATCGTCAACACCTCGCTCAACCAATTGAAGTTTCGTGGTCGCGAGGTGGCTCTGGCTTCCTTCAACAGTCACGCACACCTGCAACTGCTGAAGGCCCCGGAACTCATCACTTTTCGCTGAGTCCGGCTTACTGTGACCCTGGCTGTAACCACCCAGCTCCCATGACCAAGAAAGGATCGAACCATGACCTCCGTAGCTGATGCCGTAAAAGCAATGCAAGCCAAGTTCAACCCAGCCGCCGCTGCCGGTCTGGACCTGGTCTTCGGTTTCAACATCACCGACGAAGACAAGCAATACGCGCTGATCGTCAAAGACGGCACCTGCGACATCCAGGAAGGTGAAAACCCGGACGCCAACTGCACGCTGGTGCTGGACAGCCAGACCCTGAAAGACATCGTCAGCGGCGAAACCGACGGCATGCAGGCCTTCATGGGCGGCAAGCTGCGCGTTGAAGGCGACATGATGCTGTCGATGAAACTGTCCGAGCTGTTCCCTTCGTAAGAAGCTTCTTGGTAAAACACAAATCCCGCTTATTGGCGGGATTTGTCGTTTCAACCATTGAAGACATGGCAACGTGAGTTAACGCTTGGCTGAAGCCGTCCCATCAAGCTCTTTTTTTACCTGGAGGTATGCCGCCTCTTCATCACTTTTTTCGATCAGATTCGAAGCCATCGAGCGGGGCAGGAGTTTCTTTTCTGTCACGTCCCAATCGATCGTAACGACCACGGTCTTGTTTGCAAACGTGATGAAAAGCCAATAGGAATCCACCGGCCTGTCAGGCTCGGCAAATGAACTATAGGCATACCGTATCTGGCGGTGCAGGTCCGGCGTATTCAGAATGAGGTCTTCGGTGTCCAACTTCGGAAACTGCCGCCCTACAGCGAATAACGCTTCTGTCAAGAGAACATCATTCTCAATATGTCGCAAACTTTCAGGCCTATTGCGCAGCATGGTCACTGGGCTCTCTTCAGGCGGAGTACCCATGAGACGCGGGCGATACATACCTGAACTGAACCACCGGCTGGCGTCGAAACGGTTTTCTTCCGGACTCCACGGGCCGTAATACATCATTACTTTGGCTGGCATCTGGGCTTCCTTGGCGTAAATAAATAGTCCTGCAAAGCTGACAGCAATCAACAAGACACATAAGACGTGACGTTTGCCTATAAACTTCAGGAGCGTCATAGCGGTTTATAGGCAAGCAGGTGTTTGGGTACGCCGTCCGGTGTATCACCTGATCGAACGTCACGATGTGCGCCTAAGGCATCCAGCGGAAATCCAATCTTTCGTTCATACAATGCTCGGCTGTCATCGTGCGCCAGCAAATTGCGCTCTTCTTCAGAGACTGTTGGCGTCGGCGCCTGCGGCGCCTGTTCATCAGGTAATTGCGCCGTTGGGTCTTTGAGGGTCTTGCGATGTTCGATCAGCTTTCGTTCATAAGCGGTTTTTCGACTCAAATAATTCCGCATCGCTCGCCCATCAGCTGCTTCTCTTTCACGAATTCCCGGCACAGATCCCCGTTCCGCGGCAGTACCATAAGTCGTGTCGTAGTTGCTGCGTCTTGGAAATGCCCACACGGTGGTCCGGGTAGCATTAGCAAGAATCTGCGCTAGGCTGCGCTCGTAATGAGGATCTTCTGTTTCATTGACCTTGAAGTCGGCATCGATACCCAAACCTGTGCGACAAGCGTAGGAGTGAATTTTCGCACCATAGGCAAACGCTTCGGGCTTGAACATACTCGCTTGTGCATCACGCAGACGGTAGCTATCGTTTTTATCCAGCTCGTAGCCCAACTCGATACTGCCCACCACACCATGAGAAAAAAAGTCGAGCTGTTTGATCTCGCGCCCGCGGCGTTGCCGAGCTGCGATGAAATCCACAAGACCGGATATCGAGTCCATCTCCCGGTACTGTGCTCCGTGCTGATTTTCGACAACGTCCTTCAAAGCCGCCAGCAAGTTCTCCGGATAGTCATTTTTGAAAATCAGAAATACACGCTGGATTGTGAAGTTTGGAGTGCCGATTGGATACTTTGTGAGTTGGCGGATACCCTGATTGATAAAGCGCATCTTGTTGCCCTTCTGGCCACGAACCTTTTCATAAAGGGACATGTAAGACGCACCCACAACCGTTACGTAATCCTGTGCCAGCGTACCTTTCACTTGGGTCGTTGTATGTTGATCGCTTGTTCGAGCTTGATTCTTTTTGGGGGCTGCCACCTGCCACCTCCCTTAGTAATCTAGGCCGAGCGCGTCGAGATGGGCGGCGGCTTCCTTACCCCACTGCACAACTATCGAAGTCGGGTTGGCCGTAAACACTCGCGCGGCGTTACCATGACTATCGGTATGGCCGACGAGACGCTGCCCGTCACCCGTTTCGATGCAATAGAGCATGTCGGGAATAGCTTCGCCAGTGGCCTCATCAACCAGTTGGAAGCGCTCGCTGTGTTTAGGAACAGTGATAATCGGGGAGAAAGGTGCGGAACCGACCTGGGTGCCGACAAAAACGTCGCCAGAGCCCGTGATTATCATGCCTCCGTGGGCCGTTGCACTGCCCAAGAAAGCAATAGGCTTGCCATTGATCAAAATATTGCTGATGCCTTCGGTGACAGTATCTCCGCACGCGGTGGTGTCTCCGACACGCAAAACTGGCATTCCATTGATGTTTACATCACCGGAACCGCTGTTACTGGGATTGGTGCCATGGCCTGTGATCGGGCATGCATTAAGATCGCTGAGTCGAGCGGCAGGCTTTGCCATCTTTAACTTCCTTGTAGTAAGCGTGGGCGCGAAATGTACCGGATCTTTATATTGGTTGAAAGCCTCAATCCAGACGTAGAATGCGAGCCGCCGCGAATGTAGCTGGCAGCGACTCATCGGCCCTTGATCGCTCCCGGAACCTGGAAATTGTCATGTCGGATTCGCAGGCCCACACAAATCCGATCAACCCTCCTGCAACAACCGCGTATCCAGCCCAAACCGCTCTTGCGAAACCATCCTGAACTGACCCTCCGCCAGATCGCAACTCACCAGCAAATTCCACGAGTGTCGGGTGGCCACCGAAGGCACCAGAACAAATGGATGTTCGGCCAACAGTGCATCGGCAAACTTTCGCTGGTTGGGTGAGGTTTTGATCGGGGTGAGCCAATGCGGATTGGGCACATCTTCCGGTTGCACGATTCTGACGCTGGCGTCGTGGGTGATTTCAAAACAGGTCAATACATAGGGCTCCTGATCAAGCGCATCGAAGCTGCCATGGGCGGCCACCTCCAGTATCGCCGTGGAGGGGTCGACCGACGCATAAACGACTCTGCGGCCGGGCGTATTCCAGCGGCCGCCGTCCCGTTTCGATCCGAGGCCGCTGTCCCAGGTCTCGCTGTACACCTCGCGATCCAGCCGCCACGCGTACCAGCGATCATCCCAGGGCAAGGGATTCATTGATAAACCCCGTATTTGATCTGGTTCAGATACTCCTCCACCATCCTGAAGCCCAGCGCATTTCCAACCAGATCGAGCGGCACATAACCGTAGAAGTAAGTGGCGCGTTGCTCCAGCCATGATTCGGCCTTGGCCTGTCGCCCGAACACCTCGATGGCCAGTTCCAGCGCTGCCGCATATTGGTAGGCAATGATGCTCTGCGGCGTGTCCAGGCGCACAAACGCGCCTTCCTTGAGCAGGCGTCGCACGGTTCTCACAGATTTGCCGGTGATACGTTTGACCATCTCTCCCTGTTGGTACAGCTCGGAGGTTGCGATCATGTTCACCACATCAAGCAGCTCAAATCCTTCGCTTGTGCAGCGCAGGATGAGCATCGGATCGTCGCCGGTATCCTGCCCACGCAACAGCAACTCCAGAGGTTTGCCCTCGAGCTTCTTCAAGCCCGTGAGCCGGGGCACTTTGGTGCTCGGCATGGCAACGTCCTCCGAGGGACACCTGGCGCGATCGTCGCGCCAATAATGGCGAGGCGAATAAGCAGGCGTATGGCTTTCAATCAGTGGGATTCGCATAGTCCATCCTTTGTCCGGGTCCAGAGCGATCTGTGCGCTCGATGACTTCAATGTCAGGACTGATCCTATAGATCCGGCGTCCGACGACCAACCTGAAAAAGTCGTCAGAAATATCCCCTCATCTGATCAAAACGCTCCTGTTTCCGTAGGACTCAAACGCAATTTTCAGCGGTTCAATCCGTTGTTGCTTTCAGGTTGGGGAGAGAGCCTTTTGACTTACAATGCGCTCCACCTCCAGACACCGGCCCTGCCCCATGGACATCGACCTCGCTCGCACTTTCCTCGAAATCGTCCGTCACGGCAGTCTCGCCGCCGCTGCGCAGAAGCTGTTCGTCACGCAGACCGCCATCACCGCGCGGGTGCAGAAACTCGAAAGCCAGTTGGGCAGTACGCTGTTCGTGCGCAATCGCGCCGGGGCGAAGTTGACGGCCAATGGCGAAGCGTTTGTGATCTACGCCAATCAACTGGTGCAGACCTGGGAAGCCGCGCGCCGCGACTTGCCGCTGCCCGAGGGTTATCACAACGTTCTGCATATCGGTGGCGAGGTCAGCCTGTGCAACCCGTTGATGCTCAGTTGGGCGGCGGAACTGCGCGAGAAAATCCCCGGCCACGCACTGCGCATGGAAATTCGCGATGGCGAAAATCTGCTGCGTCAGCTCGAACTCGGTGTGCTCGATGCCGCGCTGGTTTATCAGCCGGAATACTGGCCGGGTCTGCAGGTCGAGCAAGTGCTGGAGGAAAAACTGATTCTGGTACGCGCGCCCGAGCGTCCGGAGCCTTACGTCTACATCGATTGGGGTCCGGATTTCCGCCGTCAGCACGACGCCGCCCTGCCGGAAAAAGCCAAAGCCGCGCTGAGCTTCAACCTTGGCCCGCTGGCCCTGCAATACATCCTCGAACATGGCGGCAGCGGCTATTTCCGCACTCGCGTTGTGCGCACTTACCTGGAGACCGGCGCCCTGGAAGCCGTCACCAAAGCGCCGGAATTCGGCTATCCGACCTATCTGGTGTATTCCCGTGATCGCGACTCGGCCGTGCTGCAACAGGCCTTCGATCTGTTGCGCGAAGTGATCCGCACCGATGACGACTGGTCACAGCGCTGGAATCCGTTGAGCTGACGGACAGCTTCAGTCCAGAGCATGGCGCTTAAGGCCGCAAGGTTCGCCCTGCACAAGTCAGCGGATCGGCTAATCTGCCGGGTATAACAACAATACCCGCAGGTGAAACGCATTGAGGCAGACCACCGAGGCATTCCGCAGCCGCTACCGGGCGGCCATTCATCCGTTGTACAACCCGTGGTTGCATGGCGCGTTCGTGTTGCTGTTCGGCATTTTCGCCGTCGCTGCGTTCTGGCGCACGGTGCATTCAGTGAGATGGCTGGAATGGCTGACCGTGCCGCTGAGCCTGTTGTTATTCAACTTCGGCGTGTACATGGTCCATCGCCATTTGGGCCATCACAAAAAAGCCTTCGCAAAGATGTTCTATGCACGGCATGCCGGCGATCATCACAGCTTCTTCACCCCCGGGCACATGACTTACGACAGCGCGCGGGACTGGCGAGTGATTCTGTTTCCAGCCTGGCTGATCGTCATTCATACGCTGCTGATCACGCTGCCCCTGTGGTGGTTGCTCGCGCAGGTCAACGCCAATGTCGCCGGGCTTTTCGCCGGGTGCATGGTGCTCGGTTATCTGCTCTATGAGGTGTTCCATGCCTGCGAACATCTGCCGCCGCAGAATCCGTTGACTCGTTTGCCGTGGATCCGCCAGATGCGCCGTCTGCACGAACTGCATCACCGCCGCGAGCGCATGCAGGAGCGTAATTTCAACATCGTTCTGCCCTTGATGGACTACCTGTTCGGCACGCTGTACATCGAGCCGGAACCCGCCCCTTTGAGTGATTCGCAAATGCCCATGACGCGCATGCAGCACCAGATCGATATCGCCGGCGAGCCGGTCGCTGTGCTGGCTTATGCCGCCAGCGTCAGTCACTGGCCGGACTGGCATCCCTCCTCATTGAAGATTGACGGTCCGCACGGTCCACTGCATGCCGGTGCGCGTTTCGAAGAGGACATCCATGCCGGCGGACGTGCCGGTCACTTGCGCTGGGAAGTCACTGAATATCTGCCGGGCCGGCGCTGGTGCGCACGCGCGCAAAGTGATCAGGGCCTGTCCCTGCGTTTGACTTACGAATGCTCGGCGGAGGCTGGCGGCACGCGATTCGTGCGTACGCTGGAATATCGCTTTGACGGTTTGCTCATGCGTCTGGCCAATCGTCTGTTGCTCAAGCGGCGCATCGAGCGCGAGTCTGCCGCGTCCATGCTTGCCCTGCGCGACACGACCGCGCAGTACATCGGCGCGGCGAGGGCCAGCGCGTGAAATTACGTTATGTGCTGTGCCTGCTGATCACTCTCGTCATCGCCTTCTTGTTGTTGCTGCCAACCAAAGTCGTACCAGTGGCCTGGACACCGCCACCGGCGCCCTCGTTGAAAGACGGGATCTACGCGGACAATCAGCGCCTCAAAGCTGTGGCGAAGGTCGGGCCGAGCGACATCGAAGGGCCTGAGGCGCTGCTGCTGGAAGACGAATTCCTCATTACCGGATTGCATGACGGCCGGCTGATCCGCAGCAGCCTCGACGGCACGCAGCGCAAGGTCCTCGCCGACACCGGTGGCCGTCCCTTGGGCCTGGCCCGTCATCCGAACGGCATGCTGGTGATTGCCGATGCGGTCAAAGGCTTGCTGTCGCTGGATGCACAGGGCCGCGTAATCCCCTTGACCACCGAGGCCAACGGCGTGCCATTTGGATTTACCGATGATGTGGCGGTCGACAAGTCAGGCCACTACGCTTACTTCAGCGATGCCTCGAGCCGCTGGGGCTATGGCCATGACGGTGAGGCGATCATCGAGCACGGCGCCGACGGCCGTTTGCTGCGCTACGACTTTCAAACCGGCAAGACCAGCGTGTTGCTCGACAAGTTGCAGTTTGCCAATGGCGTCACTCTTGGTCCGGACGAGGCCTATGTGCTGGTCAATGAAACCGGCGCTTATCGCATCAGCCGCTACTGGCTGAGCGGGCCGAAGGCCGGTACCCATGATGTGTTCATCGACAACTTGCCAGGGCTTCCGGACAACCTCTCGTTCAATGGCAGCAATCGCTTTTGGGTAGCGTTGTACGCGCCGCGCAACGCGTTACTCGACGGCACCGCGCAGCACCCGTTCGTACGCAAGATGATCGTGCGGGCGTTGACGGTTTTGCCCAAGCCTGTCGAAAAGCGTGGGTTTGTGCTGGGACTGGATCTGGACGGCAAGGTGATAGCCAATCTGCAGGACGCGAGCGAAGGCAATTATTCGCCGATTACCACGGTGCGCGAATATGGGCAGTGGTTGTATTTCGGCTCGTTGAAGGCGAGGCATATGGGGCGGATGGGGTTGGATGCGGCGCTGAAGTAAGCCTGCGGGATTTGCGGGGGAATGGACTTGCGCCTTCGCGAGCAGGCTCGCTCCCACAGGGGAAACGAATTCCAAATGTGGGAGCGAGCCTGCTTGTGAAGGCGGTCTGTCAGTTGCCGGAACGGTCGAACTTCTCCGGATCTTCATCCTCCGGCAGTTCTTTCACGGTTTTTTCCGGATGCGCCGTGGTATGCGCCGGGCTGTTGGGTTCAGGGCGGGTCGGAATCGGGTCGAAGCCGCCCTGCTCTTCACTGGGGAATTTCGGATCGTTCATGAGGCACCTCGCAACGAGTCGATGGTTTGCAGACTCTGCACATTGGAGGTGCCGTGGGTGGTCGCCGTTCCCTTTGGATGGCGACCACGGGTCAGGTAATTACTGACCGGTCAGCGGCTGCCCGGCCAACCGGGCGACGATCTGCTCCTTGACGATCACGCGCTTCTCTTTGAGCTTCTTCAATTCGTCGTCACTGGGGGCGTCTGACTGGGCGTTCTCGGCCTCGACCACTTCAGCATCCACCTCGAAATACTTGTTGAGCAGCGAATCCAGCTTCGCATCCTCGGAGCGTTTTTGCTCGATCTCTTCCTTTTTGCAGCCCAGGTCCTGATACAGATCATGTGAAACCGGCATGAAACACCTCCATCAAATTGATCGACAACCAGCGCGACCGATGCGCTGACTCGTTATCAGCATGGCCTTGCGCAATGGCTTCTGTCGACACCCTGTCAGACCAGCGGTTGCCGTTCGTCGCCCTGTCGTAAATGCGATAAAACCTTTGGCTTATGCATTCGCTCCATTGGGTAACGCTCACAAAAACCTGCGTGGAGATACCCAATGGACGGATTCAACCTGCGTCATCTCGCTCTGGCTGTTGCACTGTCTGCCGGCATGGGCAGCGCCTTTGCCGCGACCGACAATGACTTTGTCGATAACGCCGCCGCCGGTGGCATCGCTGAAATCGAAACCAGCCGCCTGGCTCTGGAAAAAAGCCAGTCAGCTGACATCAAAGCCTTTGCCAATCAGATGATCACCGATCACAGCAAGGCCAACGATGAGCTGGCAGCAATTGCCAAGGCCAACGACATCGAAGTCCCGGACACCACCACCCTGGTCAAACAGGCCAAGGAAAAGATTCTCGACATGCGCGATGAATCCTTCGATGCGGCCTACGCCAACAACCAGGTCAAGGCTCACGAAGAAACCATCGAGCTGTTCAAGAAGCAGGCAAACACCGTGACCGATGACAAGGCCAAAGGCGCCACTGAACTGAAAGCGTTCGCGCAGAAGATGCTGCCAGCGCTGGAAAAACACCTGGCCCACGCCAAAGAGCTGCAAGCCAAACATCCGAGCAAGTAACCGGCCGGCAATAAAAAGGCCGCATCCTTCGATGCGGCCTTTTTGCGTTTCAGCGATCAACCGCCATCGGTGTCGATATCGGCGTCGGTGCTCTCGCCCGGTTCAGGACGGTCAGGGTCAGGCTTGAAACCGGGGCTGAAGTCGTTGCTGTTGTCATTGTGATGCTGCTTCTGATCAACCTCGGCAGCCGCGCTGTCCGCCTGTCCTTCTTCAGCCGGCGCGGGGGTGTTTTGCCCCGGCGTTTGCGGGTCGATGGCCGGGTCGTTGCGGTTAATTGACTCTGAGGACTGATTTTGCTGTTGCGGCGCTTGCTCGTTCATATCCACCTCATTCATAGTCCTGCCTCCTTCTTCCAGCACGACTGGAAAACGTCGGGCATGCAGATTCGAAGCCTGACGCCGCAGATTCGTTCAAAAGATCGCTGCCTGTTGCCACGCCGACTAGAGTTACCGGGGCCTTCGACGCGGCAGGCAGAAAAATTCGCCGCTGGATGAACAACTATTTCAAGCGGCAAATGTCAGTCAATTCGCGCCGGTCATTTCGCTGAGCCGGCACCATTACGTAACGGAGCGACACGCACATGGCAGCACTGCAGAACAGCACAGTTGAAGCAATCAGGAACAACCAGGCTCAACTGCTGAGCGAATGGACCAAACGCCTCGAAGCCAGCGGCGCCACGCGCAACCTCAAGGAACATGACCTCGCTCAGCAAACCCGCGACTTGCTCTCCCTGCTGCTGGCCGGTCTGGAAAACGGCAACGGCAGCAAGATTGCCGCCGCAGGCTGGGAAGACACCCGTCAGTTCCTTGAAAAGCTGTCGCAGAGCCGCGCCCTGCTCGGCCAGGATTCCCAGCAAACCGCCAACTTCATCTTCGCCTTGAAAGGTCCGCTGTTCGCCCTGCTGCAAAACCATTATCAGGACCAGCCGGCACTGCTCGCCGAGCAACTGCTGGAAGTTTCCGAACTGCTCGACACGGTCGGCATGCACACCATCGGCACCTTCCAGAAATCCCGCGAAGCGGTGATCAAGCGTCAGCAGGAAGAGTTGCTGGAACTGTCGACTCCGGTGGTCAAGCTGTGGGACGGCGTTCTCGCCCTGCCAATGATCGGCACACTCGATTCGCAACGCACCCAGGTAGTCATGGAATCGCTGCTGCAACGCATCGTCGACACCGGTTCCGAGATCGCCATCATCGACATCACCGGCGTGCCGACCGTCGACACCCTGGTTGCCCAGCACCTGCTGAAAACCGTGACCGCCATTCGCCTGATGGGCGCTGACTGCATCATCAGCGGCGTGCGTCCGCAGATCGCCCAAACCATCGTTCACCTGGGTCTGGATCTGCAAGGCGTTGTGACCAAGGCCAACCTGGCCGACGCCTTGAAACTGGCCCTGACTCGCCTGGGCATCAGCCTCGGCAAAGCGGTCTGAGCCGATGGAACGTATTCCGATTCTTCAAATGGGCGATTTGCTGCTGGTGACCATTCAGGTCGACATGCACGACCAACTCGCCATGACCCTGCAGGACGATCTGTCCGAGCGCATCAGCCGGACCTCGGCCCGTGGCGTGCTGATCGACATCTCGGCGCTGGACATGGTCGACTCGTTCATCGGGCGCATGATCGGCACCATCTCGGGGTTGTCGAAAATCATGGACGCCGAAACCGTGCTGGTCGGCATGCAGCCGGCGGTGGCGATCACGCTCGTTGAGTTGGGCATGACTTTGCCGGGCGTCAGCACCGCCCTCAACGTCGAACGCGGAATGAAACTGCTGCAGGATCGAGTACGCCTGCAATGACCGTGCGCAGCAGTGGTACTCAACCCATCCTGATCGAACAGGACGTGGTACTGGCCCGCCAGACCACGCGCAAACTCGCCACCGAATGTGGCATGCGCCTGATCGACCTGACCAAACTGGTGACCGCTGTCAGTGAGCTGGCGCGTAACACCATGGTCTATGGCGGCGGCGGCGACATGGATTGGCAGATCCTCGAGGAAAACGGCCGGGTCGGTTTGCGCATCACGTTCCGCGACGAAGGCCCGGGCATTCCCGATATCAAACTGGCGATGACCGACGGCTGGACTTCCGGCAGCGGACTAGGCCTCGGCCTGACCGGCGCCAAACGTCTGGTCAACGAATTCGAACTCGACACTGAGCCCGGCAAAGGCACGCGCATTACGATCACACGATGGACATGAATATCACCGGGTCGTTGACCCAGGTTCTGCCGATCGAGGACAGCAGCCAGATCGGCCACGCCCGGCGCACCGCGCAGAAACTCGCCGAGCAGCATGGCTTCGACGAAAACGATGCCGGCCGCGTGGCACTGGTCGCGACGGAACTGGCAAGCAACGTGCTCAAGCATGCCCAGCGCGGCGAGTTTCATCTGCGTGCGCTGGCTCGGCCGGATAACGGCTTCGGCATCGAAATGCAGACCGTGGATCGGGCGCAAGGCTTTGATCTGGATGCCTGTCTGGCGGATGGCTTTTCCACTGGCGGCACACAAGGCATCGGCCTCGGCGCCGTATCGCGGCAGACCAATGTCTTCGATGTCTACGCCGACCACCGTGGCGCGGTGTTGCTGGCGCGGATTTTTCCGCGCAGCGATCGTCAAGCGGATATCCGCTTCGGCGTCAGCCAGCATTCGCTGCATGCCGATCCGGCCTGCGGTGATGTCTGGCATCTGGCGTATGAAGGTTCGCGGATCAGCGCGCTGGTGGTCGATGGCCTCGGCCATGGCGAGGACGCCGAACGTGCCGGCCTGGCCGGGGCGCAGGCATTCGCCCGGGCACCGTTTGCCGATCCAGTGGTATTGATGGAAGACCTGCATCAGGAAATGCTCGGCACCCGCGGCGGCGCCGTCGCTTTCGCGCAGTTCGACAGCCAGCGCGATGGCCTGACGTTCGCCGGTGTCGGTAACATTGGCGCCAGTCTGCTCGAGGCTGGCAAATCCCGTGGCCTGGCCTCGCACCCCGGCATCGTTGGCGGCCAGTACCGTAAAGCCAAACCCTTTGACTATGCTCACGTGAACGGACATTTATTGATCATGTACAGCGACGGCTTACAGTCCCGTTGGAATCTTGCAGACTACCCCGGCCTGGTGCATCGCCATCCGTCCGTGATAGCCAGCGTCCTGCATCGCGACTTCTGTCGTGGTCGCGATGACGTGACGGTACTGGTCGTTGCTCTGGAGGCCGCCCATGGCTGAATCGACAACCCTGAGCCCTGCTGAACAGGCGGCGCTCATCGCTCAGTTGCAGCGCGAAACCACTGCCCTGCGCGAAGAGCTCGATGAAACCAACCAGGGCGTGCTGGCGCTGTACGCCGAGCTCGACACTCAGGCTGAAGAACTGCGTCAGGCATCGGATCTCAAGAGCCGTTTCCTGTCATACATGAGCCATGAATTCCGCACGCCGCTGGGCTCGATCCTGAGCATCAACAGTCTGCTCGCTGACGAACTTGACGGTCCGCTCAGCCCTGAACAGCACAAGCAGGTGGCCTTCGTCAGCACCGCTGCCCGCGAGCTCAGCGACATGGTTGATGACCTGCTCGATCTGGCGAAGATCGAAGCCGGGCGCATCAGCATCTCGCCGGCCTGGTTCGACATGTTCGACCTGTTTTCGGCCCTGCGCGGGATGTTCCGGCCAATCGTCGACGCCTCGGCGGTGGATCTGATCTTCGAAGAGCCGCTGGGCCTGCCGCGCCTGTATACCGATGACAAGAAGCTCGGGCAGATCCTGCGCAACTTCATTTCCAACTCACTGAAATTCACCACCCGTGGCGAAGTGCGCGTGTCGGCGCGACTGCAAGGTGAGGACAAAGTGCGCTTTGCCGTCAGCGACACCGGCATCGGCATCGCGGCCGAACTGCATGACACGCTGTTCGAAGATTTTTCACAGGTCGATTCACCACTGCAGAAACGTCTGCGCGGCACCGGTCTGGGTCTGTCACTATGCAAGCGTTTTGCCGCCCTGCTCGGCGGTGAAGTCGGGGTAGACAGTACGCCGGGCGTGGGCTCGACGTTCTTTGTCATCATCCCGCTGGCAATCGCTCTGGAGAACGTCGATGAATCGTGACATCCGCCTGTTGATCGTCGATGACAACGTCGCCACCCGCTACGCACTGCGTCGGCGCCTGGAGCGCCACGGCTACACAGTGCTCGAAGCCGGCACCGGCAGCGACGGCCTGGCCCTGATCGAGAGCGAAGCCCTCGATGCGTTGATCCTCGACGTCAACCTGCCGGACATGAGCGGTTTCGACATCGTCCGCTTGTTGCGCGCCGACCCGGGCACCGCGCTGCTGCCGGTAATTCATGTGTCAGCGGCGTCGATCCAGACCGGCGACATCATCACCGGCCTCAACGCGGGCGCCGATGCCTATCTGATTCACCCGGTCGACCCCGATGTGCTCTTGGCGACGCTGCGTACCCTGCTGCGGGTGCGCGACACGGAAAATGCCCTGCGCGAAAGTGAGGCGCGTTTCCGCGAGATTTTCGCCAACGTCTCGGCGCCGATCGCCGTGCTCGATGCCAATCTGAAAGTGCATGAGTGCAATCACGCGTTCGCCCAATTGATCGTCGATAACCGCGATCCGCAGGCGCTGCGTGAATGCTTCGCCGAAGATCAATGCTCGATCCTCGATGAACTGCGTCTGCGTCTGGTCGACGGCGAGCGCTGGAAAGGCACGCTGAACATGCGCGTGCAGGGCGAGATTCGCGAGACGCAATGGCAGATTTCGCCGTATCGCACGCCAGAGCTGAGCCTGGTGTTCGTCGAGGACGTCACCGAACACCGCCACCGCGAGCGCTCGCATCTGGCGCGACTGGATGACACCACCACGCAGCTGGCCAAGGAAGTCGCCGAGCGTGTGCACGCCGAAGCGCAATTGCTGCAAGTGCAGAAAATGGATGCGCTGGGCAAGCTCACCGGCGGTATCGCCCACGACTTCAACAACCTGCTCACCGGGATCATCACCAGCCTGGAACTGATCCAGAAACGCGTGGCCGATGAGCGTCTGGACAAGGTGCAGTTCTATACCGAAGCAGCGCTGAATTCAGCGATGAGCGCGGCCTCGCTGACCCATCGTCTGCTGGCATTTGCCCGTCAGCAGCCGCTCGATACACGGCCGGTGGACATCAACGAGCATGTCCGCTCGCTGGAAGAATTGCTGGTGCGCACCATCGGCGAGCGCATCACCCTCAAGCTGGAACTGACCAACAAACCGGCGATTGCGCTGGTCGACCCGGTGCAGCTGGAAAGCGCGGTGCTCAACCTGGTGATCAACGCCCGCGATGCCCTGCCCTCCGGCGGCAATATCTGGGTCAATACTTACGCCGCTTATTCCCACGGCGATCCGAATCTTGCCGATGGCGCGTACGTGGCATTGTCGGTACGCGACGACGGCACCGGCATCGAACACAACGTGATCGACAAGGTGTTCGAGCCGTTCTTCACTACCAAGCCGCTGGGCCAGGGCACCGGGCTTGGTCTGTCGACGATTTACGGCTTTGCCCGTCAGTCCGGCGGTGACGCGCACATCCGCAGCGTCGCCCGGCGTGGCACCGAAGTGACCATCATGCTGCCCGGCACCAACGACCCGACCGGGGCCGACGCGCCTGTGCCGGTGCCTGACGCCAAAGGCAGTGGCGAGCATGTGCTGATCGTCGAGGACATGGCCACGGTGCGCTTGTTCGTTACCGAAGTGCTGGAAGACGCCGGCTATCGCTGCACGCAAGCGGCGGATATCGAATCGGCGCTGGAGCGCTTGCAGAACGACCAGTCGATCGACCTGCTGTTGACCGACGTCGGCTTGCCGCGCATGAGCGGCCGTGAACTGGCGGATGTTGCCCGTGGCTGGCACGAGGGGCTGCCGATCCTGTTCATGACCGGCTACGCCGAAACCGCGCTCAACCGCCAGGTCTTCCTCGGCACCGGCATGGACATGCTGGTCAAACCGTTCCAGATCAGCGAACTGCTCGACAAGGTCCGCCGCACGCTGGATGGCGCCTGAACTGGCGCCATCGCTGGCAAGCCAGCTCCCACAGGGGGCATCAGTGTGCGCAGATTTTCGGCAACAACTTGAATTCCTGTGGGAGCGGGCTTGCCAGCGATGGCGGCCAGCAAGGCGCTGCAGTTATCGGCTCAAAGCCCGAGCCAGAAACGGCGCAGTCTTGCTCTTCTTGCTCGCCGCGACTTTCTGTGGTGTGCCGGCGGCGACGATCCTGCCGCCCTGATCGCCCGCTCCAGGGCCGATGTCGATCACCCAGTCGCTCTGCGCGACGACACGCATTTCGTGTTCGACCACAATCACCGTGTGCCCCGCCGTCACCAGCGTATCGAGCTGTTCCAGCAAGCGATCGACATCCCTCGGGTGCAATCCCGTGGTCGGCTCATCCAGCACATACAAGGTCGCGCCACGCTGGTTGCGCTGCAATTCGGTTGCCAGTTTGATCCGCTGCGCCTCACCACCGGACAGTTCCGTGGCCGGTTGCCCCAAGCGCAAGTAACCCAGGCCGATATCGCGTAGCACTTCCAGCGAACGACGAATTCCTGCCTGCTCGGCAAACACCGACACCGCCTCATCGACAGTCAGTTGCAGCACCTGAGCGATGCTCAAGCCCTGCCAGAGAATCGCCAGCGTCTGCGGGTTATACCGCGCGCCATGACAGGTCGGGCACGGCGCATACACGCTGGGCATGAACAGCAATTCCACACTGACGAACCCCTCACCCTCGCAAGTGGCGCAACGGCCCTTGGCGACGTTGAAGGAAAACTGCCCGGCGTCATAGCCCGCCGCTTGTGCCTCGGGAGTCGCGGCGAACAGCTTGCGCACGTTGTCGAACAGCCCGGTGTAGGTCGCCAGATTGGAGCGCGGCGTGCGTCCAATGGGTTTCTGATCAACCTGCACCAGGCGTTTGATCGACTCCAGGCCGGCGCTGATCTGCCCGGTGCTGGGCGACGGCGTGTCATCTTCCAGGCTCGGTTCTTCCGACTCGGCCTCGGCCACCGGACGGCCCAACTGCGCGCCGACCAGTTCCAGCAAGGCCTGACTGACCAGACTCGATTTGCCAGAACCCGATACGCCGGTCACCGAGGTGAAACAGCCCAAGGGGAATTCGGCGCTGAGATTATTCAGGTTGTTGCGCGTCACGCCGTCGAGCTTCAGCCACCCGCTCGGCTTGCGTGCGGCGCGCTCAGAGCGCTGGTTTGCCGCGAACAGATAGGCGCGGGTCTGCGAATCTGCAATATCAGCAAGTCCCGCAGGCGGACCGCTGTACAACACGCGGCCGCCCTTTTCGCCCGCCGCCGGGCCGACGTCAATCAGCCAGTCGGCACGGCGCATGGTTTCAACATCGTGCTCGACCACAAACAGCGTATTGCCGTCAGCCTTCAAGCGCTGCAACGCCTCGAACAGCGCCTCGCCATCCGCCGGATGCAGACCGGCAGACGGTTCGTCCAGCACATAAATCACCCCGAACAACTGCGAACCCAATTGCGTGGCCAGGCGCAAACGCTGCAACTCGCCCGACGACAGCGTCGGTGTACTGCGTTCCAGCGCCAGATACCCCAGGCCGAGATCGGTCAGGGTGCTGACCCGCTCCAGCAAATCCTCAGCAATGCGTTGCGCCGCCAAGCGTTTTTCCAGCGACAGGTTCGGCGTGTGGCGCACGTCCGGTGCGCTGGCATGCCCGCTGGCGCCATGGGCGACCCGCTGCTGACGCGCCTCGCGGGTTTGCGCATGGCTGAGGGTATCGCCGCTCTCCTCGACCTGTTCCAGATAATTTGCCGCTGCTACAGGCCGCAGCACTTCGGCCACTTGCAGCAACGGCATCTGCGAAAACTCACCGATGTCGTAACCGGCGAAGGTCACCGACAACGCCTCGCGCTTGAGCCGCTTGCCCTCGCACAATGGGCAAGGGCTGCCGCGCATGAACTGTGAAACACGCTTCTTCATCAGCGCACTTTGCGAGTGAGTGAAGGTGTGCAGGATGTAGCGCCGGGCGCCGGTGAAGGTGCCCTGATAACTCGGTTCCATCTTGCGTTTGAGGGCCACGCGGGTTTCTTCCGGGGTCAGCCCGGCGTACACCGGCACCGTCGGCGTTTCTTCAGTGAAAAGAATCCAGTCGCGCTGCTTTTTCGGCAGTTTCTTCCAGGGAATATCGACATCAATGCCCATGGTCACCAGGATATCGCGCAGGTTCTGCCCCTGCCACGCCAAGGGCCACGACGCCACGGCGCGCTGGCGGATGGTCAGGTTCGGGTCCGGCACCATCAGCGCTTCGGTCACTTCATAGACGCGGCCAAGTCCGTGACACTCCGGGCAGGCGCCCTGGGGTGTGTTCGGTGAAAAGTCCTCGGCATACAACATTGGCTGCCCCGGCGGGTAACTGCCAGCGCGGGAATAGAGCATGCGGATCAGGCTCGATAACGTCGTCACGCTGCCCACCGACGAACGCGCGCTTGGCGTGCCGCGCTGTTGTTGCAGAGCGACGGCGGGCGGCAGTCCTTCGATGGAATCGACATCCGGCACGCCGACCTGATCGATCAGCCGCCGCGCGTACGGCGCCACCGATTCGAAATAACGCCGCTGGGCCTCGGCGTACAGCGTGGAGAACGCCAGCGACGACTTGCCCGAACCGGAGACACCGGTGAACACCACCAGCGCATCGCGCGGAATATCGACATCAACGTTCTTCAGGTTATGTTCGCGGGCGCCGCGCACACGAACCATGCCGGCGGGTGCTTTGGAATTGCGCTTGGAAATCATCGGCCTGCCTTGATTGAAAAACTGGGCAGCGCTCGGCTTCAGGTGCCGAGCACCTCGCAAATCATCTGCAGTAACGCTTGCGGGCTGTAGGGTTTGCCGAGCAGATGCGTATCGGGGCTGAGCTGGTGGTCGCGGGAAATGATGTCGCGGGTATGCCCGGAAGTGAACAGCACCGGCACCGGCGGCGTCTGCACCTTGGCCCACGCGGCCAGATCCGAACTCTTGATCAGGCCGGGCATGACCACGTCGGTGAAGATCAGATCGATCTCGATGCCTTCCAGCAACATCTGCATGGCCACGTCGCCATTGCACGCGGTCATCACCCGATAGCCTTCTTCGCGCAGCAACTCCACCGCCGAAGCGCGCACCGCGTCATTGTCTTCCACCACCAGAATGGTTTCGTGGCCGCCGCTCTTGCGTTCGCCGACACTGGCGGTCTCTTCGCGAACCGGACGCAGACTGCGCGGGAAATACAACTGCACCCGCGTGCCTTCGCCGAGCTTGCTGTCGATCTCGACGTGGCCGCCACTCTGTTTGACGAAGCCGAAAACCATGCTCAGACCGAGCCCGGTGCCCTGGCCGTCGGCCTTGGTGGTGAAGAACGGTTCGAAGACCTGTTCCAGCATTTGTGGGGCAATACCCACGCCGGTGTCGGTGACCGCCACGCGAACATACTCACCGGCCGCTATGCCCTTGCCGGCGCAGTATTCGCTGTCCAGGCTGACATTGGCGGCACTGAGGCCGATGACGCCCTCGCCTTTCATCGCGTCGCGGGCGTTGATGGCCAGATTGAGAATCGCGTTTTCCAGTTGGTTGCGGTCGACATTGATATGCCACGGCTGCGGCGGCAACTGCACGTCGATCTGAATGGTTTCGCCCAAGGCGCGTTGCAGCAACTCGCCAACGCCTTCGAAAATCTGTTCGGGGTTGCACACGGCGGGTGAAAGCGGTTGCCGGCGGGCAAACGCGAGCAATTGTGAAGACAGTTTGGCCCCGCGCTCGACCGCCGCCAGCGAAGCCCCGACCCGGCGCTGCACGTTGGCATTGTTGGGCTCGTGCCGAGCGAGCAGATGCAGGTTGCCGGCGATCACTTGCAGCAGATTGTTGAAGTCATGGGCAACGCCACCGGTCAGGCCGCCGATGGCTTCGAGTTTCTGCGACTGGCGAAGTTGTTCTTCAGCCGCCAGCCGCGCATTCACCTCAGCGGCCACGCGCTGTTCGAGGTTACGGGTGAATTTGAGCAGCGACTCTTCAGCATTCTTGCGCTCATGAATATCGATCAGCACGCCGGGGAAGCGAAACGGCCTTCCGTCTTCATCGAACTCGCAGGCACCACTGGCCAGCACCCACAGATATTGGCCATCGCCGCGCTGTACACGGTACTCGGCGTTGTAGGGCTCGCCAGTGCGCACACAATGGGCGACCCGCTCCTGGACCCATTGGTGGTCGTCGGGATGAATGCGCGATTCGGCGATCTCTTGTTGCAGATCGCTCAGGTCCTGATCCGGCGGATAGGAAAAGGTGCGGGCGAAACGTTCGTCAGCGGAGAAGCGATTGTTCTTGATGTCCCAGACAAACGAGCCAAGCAGTGCGCCGGCATTCAGCGCCAGACGCACGCGCTCGTTGTCGGCGCGATAGGCATCTTCGGCCGCCTGACGCAGGCGCTCGGAATGCACCAGTTCGGTGGTTTCGACCACCATCGCCATGACGCCGCCGGGCACGCCTTCGTCGTTGGCCACCGGGCTGTAATACAAGTCCATCCAGACGTCTTCGGGCACGCCGTCGCGCAGCAGTACCAACTCTTTGTTGCGATAGGACAAGGTGCCACCGGCCAGGCAGGTGTCAACGACGTGGCGGTTGAACTCGGCGACTTCCGGCCAGCCCAGCTCAACCGGGACGCCAAGCAGATAGGGGTGGCGGCCGCCGGCGAATTCGGAATAAGCGTCGTTGTAGATCATGTAGCCGGCGTGGCCCCACAGCATCACCATGGGCAACGGCGAAGCCAGCATCAGTTGCACGGTGTTGCACAGGCTGGCCGGCCATTCGGCGAGCGCGCCCAGTTCGGTGTGGCTCCAGTCGAACGCACGGATGCGTTCGGCCATTTCGCCTTTCCAGCCTTCACAGCCGTGGCTTTCGGATAAAAACTGCATCGCCTGACTCAGTGTCCTTTTTTGCGGTTTTCCGATCTATCGCAACGCTACAACGACGCGACGCCCGTGTGTTTCGAGGCTGTGAAAACGCATTGGTTTCATCGCAGGTATAGCCGATTTGCGACGCAGAGCCATTCAAACGCCAATCAAGTGCTTGAGTGGGTGATAGCCGGTTTTCATTTTCGCCGCGACGTCGAGGATCGCCTTCTCGATTCCGTTGAGGTGCGTGCAGGTCAGTTCGATCGCGGCGCTCTGATCGCCGGCTTCGATGTACTCGAGCAAACGCAGGTGTTCATCGTCGCGGCAGGCTTGATGACTGTCATCATCGAGCGCGGCGGCATATAGCGAGGCCCGCGAGATCAGCTTCTGGAACCAGTCGAGCAGTACCGGATTGTTCAGGCTGCGCGCCAGTTTGAGGTGGAACTCGCCGAGCAGATGGATCAGTCGTTCATGGTCGCCGGCAGCATGCGCGGCATCTTCCAGTAACAAGTGCTCGCGCAGGTCCTGCATGGCAACGCTGTCTTTACGCCGGCACAGTTCGGTGACGATGCCGATCTCGATCAGCCGCCGGGTTTCGAACAACGAACGCAGCTCTGCGTCACTGGGCAGCGACACCGAAGCGCCTTTGTTGGGCTCGGTGGTGACCAGACCATCGGCTTCCAACTGCTTGAGCGCAGCACGCACCGAGGTGCGACTGACATTGAACAGCTCGGCCAGCGAGGCCTCGCCCAGCTTCATGCCCGGGCGCAACGAACGCTTGCTGATCGCCGCGTAAACCCCTTGGTAGACGCGGTCGACCGTGGTTTCCAGCTTTTTTTCGCTCATTCGAACACTCCTTTGGCGTCGGGCAATTCATCCTGGCAGTGGCTCGCCATGGAGTTGATCGGGTTCCCGTACCAGTGTGAAGCGCAGAATATCTGCCTTCGGCCCAAAGGTGCAGCCTTTTGATTTATCTCGATTTTGAATAAACAGCCAAAACCTGTGGGAGCGGGCCTGCTCGCGAAGGCGGCGGCACAGTCAACATCGTCATCGCCTGACAGTCCGCTTTCGCGAGCAGGCTCGCTTCCACACTGATACGGGGCAGATCGACCATCTTCATCGCAACCAAAATCCCTGTGGGAGCGAGCTTGCTCGCGAAGGCGGCGGCACAGTCAACATCGTCATCGCCTGACAGTCCGCTTTCGCGAGCAAGCTCGCTCCCACACTGATCCGGGGCAGATCGACCATCTTCATCGCAACCAAAATCCCTGTGGGAGCGAGTTGCTCGCGAAGGCGGCGGCACAGTCAACATCGTCATTGCCTGACACTGCGCTTTCGCGAGCAGGCTCGCTCCCACACTGATACGGGGCAGATCGACCATCTCCAGAGCAACCAAAGTCCCTGTGGGAGCGAGCTTGCTCGCGAAGGCGGCGGCACAGTCAACATCGTCATCGCCTGACACTGCGCTTTCGCGAGCAGGCTCGCTCCCACACGGGTCAGTGGAAATCGCGGCTCTGCACATGAATGCCATTGAGCAGCGGGCTCAGGTCGCTCATGCGCCCGGCGATCAGGTGGCGCACATCGCCTTCGCGTTCCCAGCGGCCGTCGACCTTGAGCAATTGCGACCCCACCAGCACTTGGCGCTGACGCTCGGCCAGGTCACGCCAGACCACCACATTGACGTTGCCGAACTCGTCTTCCAGGGTCACGAACGTCACCCCGCTGGCCGTACCGGGGCGCTGTCGGCCGGTGACCAGACCGGCCACGCTGACCGGCCGGCCATGTTCGATATCCATCAACTCGCGCGAACTGCGGCAACGCCGGGCCTGCAACTCGCCACGCAACAATGCCAACGGGTGCGGCCCCAGCGTTGTCCCCACCGTGGCGTAATCAGCATGCAGGTCTTCGCCAACGCTGGGTTTGGGCAAGACGATTTTGACTTCTTCCTCGTTGGGCAGGCCGGCGAACAGGCCGAGTTGTTTCTGCACCCCGGCCACTTCCCAACGCGCACGATGGCGATGCCCGGCCAAGCCACGCAAAGCGCCGGAGTCTGCCAGCAAGGCCTGCGCTCGACTGTCGAGGGCGGCGCGCTCACCCAGGTCAGCGACATCGGCAAACGCCCCATGGCGGCGCGCGGCTTCGATGCGCCGGGCATCTTCTTCGCGAAACCCCTTGATCATGCGCAGGCCCATGCGAATCGCCGGTTGCCCGGTACTCAGCGGTTCGAGGCTGCAATCCCAATCGCTGGCGCGCACGTCCACCGGACGGATCTGCAATTGGTGCCGCCGCGCGTCCTGCAGAATCTGGTCCGGGCTGTAAAAGCCCATCGGCCAACTGTTGATCAGTGCACAGGCGAACGCCGCTGGCTCGTGACACTTGAGCCAGCAACTGGCGTAGGTCAGCAAGGCGAAACTGGCGGCGTGGGATTCGGGGAAGCCGTAACTGCCGAAGCCTTTGATCTGCTCGAAGATCTGCGCAGCGAATTCCGGTGTGTAGCCGTTCTTTTTCATGCCGGCGGCGAGGCGTTCCTTGTGCGGCTCCAGTCCGCCATGGCGCTTCCACGCCGCCATCGAGCGGCGCAACTGATCGGCCTCGCCGGGGCTATAGTCGGCAGCGACGATGGCGATCTGCATGACCTGTTCCTGGAACAACGGCACGCCCAGGGTTCTTTTGAGTACGACTTCGAGCGCCGGCGACGGATAGGTTTCCGCCTCTTCGTTATTACGTCGGCGCAGATACGGATGAACCATGCCGCCCTGAATCGGCCCGGGACGGACAATCGCCACTTCAATCACCAGATCGTAGAAGGTCTTTGGCTTCAGGCGCGGCAGCATCGACATCTGCGCCCGCGACTCGATCTGGAACACGCCGACGGTATCGGCGCGGCTGATCATTTCGTAGGTCGGTTTGTCTTCGGCGGGGATCGTCGCGAGCGTCAGGTTCAGATCACGATGCCGGCGCAGCAGATCGAAGCAGCGGCGAATCGCACTGAGCATGCCCAAGGCGAGGATATCCACCTTGAGCAGGCCGACCGCATCGAGGTCGTCCTTGTCCCACTGAATGATGGTGCGGTCGGCCATTGCCGCGTTTTCGACCGGCACCAAGGTGTCCAGCGGCTGCTCGGAGATCACAAAACCGCCGGGATGCTGCGACAGATGCCGGGGGAAGCCGATCAGTTGCCCGGTCAGGCTCAGTACCCGACGCAGCACCGGACTATCCGGGTCGAAGCCGCCTTCACGCAAACGTTCCAGCGGCGGCGTCTCATCGCTCCAGCGCCCGCAGCAGTCGGCCAGCGCGTTGATCTGATCCGGCGGCAGGCCGAGGGCCTTGGCCACATCGCGCACGGCACCGGTGGCGTGATAGGTGCTGACCACCGCCGTCAGCGCCGCACGTCGCCGGCCGTAACGGTTGAACACGTATTGCAGGACTTCTTCGCGGCGCTCGTGCTCGAAATCGACATCGATATCCGGCGGCTCGTTGCGCTCTTTGGACATGAAGCGTTCGAACAATAGCGTGGTGCGCTCCGGGTCGATTTCGGTGATGCCCAAGGCATAACACACCGCCGAGTTGGCTGCCGAACCACGGCCCTGACAGAGGATTTTCTGTGTGCGGGCAAAGCGCACCACGTCGTGCACGGTGAGGAAATAGCTTTCGTAGCCGAGCTCGGCGATCAATTGCAGCTCGTCATCGATCTGCTTGAGCACCTTGGCCTGAGGCCCTTTCGGCCAGCGCCAGGCAATGCCCTCCTCGGTCAGATGGCGCAACCAGGAACTGGCACTGTGGCCCTCGGGCACCAGCTCTTTCGGGTACTGATAGCGCAGCTCGCTCAGATCGAAGGTGCAGCGTCTGGCCAGTTTTAGCGACGCTTCGAGCAAGTCCGGCGGATACAGGGCGCGCAGCTCATCGAGGCAACGCAAATGCCGCTCGCCGTTGGGATGCAGGCGCAAACCCGCTTCGGCCACGGGGATGTGATGACGGATCGCGGTCATGGTGTCCTGCAAGGCACGGCGCCCCCGGGCATGCATGTGCACATCGCCGCTGGCCACGGCTGGAATCTGCAACTCAGCCGCCAGAGCCAACAATGCCGCAAGCCGCTGCTGATCGTTCTGCCCGCGATGCAGTTGCACCGTGAGCCACAGGCGGTCGCCGAAGGTTTGTTTCAGCCAGCGCCCTTCTTCCCGGTCATCCACTGAATCCGGCACCCACAACACCAGCAAACCCGGCAGCGCTTCGGCGAAGTCTTCGCGCAGCACCTGATACTGGCCTTTCTGCGTACGCCGCCGAGCCTGGGTGATCAAGCCGCACAAGGCCTGATAACCGGCAAGGTTTTCCACCAGAAGCACCAGTTTCGGGCCGTTGTCGATGCGTATCTCGCTGCCGATGATCAACGGCAACTCAACGGACTTCGCCGCTTGCCACGCACGAACGATGCCGGCCAGGGTACATTCGTCGGTGATCGCCAGCGCCTGATAGCCGTGCTTTTTCGCCCGCTGAAACAGTTCCAGCGCGCTCGAGGCTCCGCGCTGGAAACTGAAGTTCGACAGGCAATGCAGTTCGGCGTAATCGGCACTCATGCGAACCAGCCTTGCAGCCACAGCGGACCGCCCTCACCCACCGCCCGCCAGGCCCAGCCCTGCTGACCGGCGCGGTTCTGGATCAGGTAGTAATCACGCCGCACGTCGCCACCGTCCCACCAACCGGATTCGATGCGCTCCGGCCCCATGAGAATCCGCGCCGAACCTTCCGGCACGCTTTGCGGTTCGTTGAGCAGCCAGCCCGGACGCTGCACGCTGGGCAACCCCGTGCAAGGCTGCTTGTCGACGGCGCTCTGCCACGCGCACTCAGGGCGATGATCGGCCTGAAAGCGCAGCCCCTGCACCGCGTCATCACCCAGCCGTGCGCGCAGACGTTCGCGCAATTGCTCCCAGGGCAAGGTCTGCTGCGGGCGGTCGTCGAACAGCTCCTGATACTGCGGAACGAAACTCGGCAGGTCTTCGGCGCGCAAGCGAAAACCACGCACCGGTGCTTCGACCTGGACTTGTTCCAGCCGGCCACGGGCCAGTTCGAAGAGCATCGCCGCGTCACGCTCGGCGCTGAGCAGGCCGACCTTGATCACTGTGTCCGGCAGCCCGGCGTGTTCCAGAAGCAAATCGAAGCGCTGCACACCGCTGTCGCGCCCACAGAGAAACGCCGACAGGTCGCCGGTCAAGCGCCGTAACGGGAACAGCAAGGCTTGATGGGATTGCACGTCGAAATTCAGTTCGATGCGGATATCGAAACGGTCGGGCGGCAGATAGAACGCCAGCGCCAGAGGGCGTGCGCCGAACAGCGTATCCAAGTGCTTGAGCATCTGCGCTTCGAAACGCCGGGCCAGTGCCTGGCGTGGCAGGCTTTGCACCTGACTGAGATTGCGCAGGCCCATGCGCGACAACGCCGTGGCGACATTCGGCTCCAGCCCGACGCGGTCGACCGGCAATTGCCCGAGATGATGCTGCAAGGCCTCGCCGTCCGGCACCACCAAGCCATCGTAGGCATTGGCCAGCACTCGCGCCGCCACCGGATTCGGCGCGGCGACTATGCGATGACGAAAGCCCAGATCTTTCAACTCCTGGCGCAGGCGAGCTTCAAATTGCGGCCAGGTACCGAACAGGCCGAGGCTGGATTCGATCTCGAACACCACGGTACGCGGGTAATGCACGCTGACTTGCGCGCTGAAACGGTAGGCCCATGCGGCGAGAAACTGCTGCCAGTGCTCGACCTCGGCCACCTCGTAATCGGCGGTGGCAAAGCCTTTGCTCATGGCTTGCGCGGCGGTCATCGACATGCCGGGGCGCAGGCCGAGTTTGCGTGCCGACGGATTAACCGCTTGCAGCACCCGCCGCTGGGCCGGGCCGCTGAGCAGGACCAGCGGCTCTTCAGGGTCGGGCCGCTGACGCAGCACAGCGTCGAGGGCCAATTGCGGAAACAGGATACATACCCAGCGCATGACGATCAGTGCCCCACGGCAAAGGCAATCGGCGCCGCCCGCGCCAGCCCGCCACGGCACTTGAGCACACGTAGCTGCGCCGGTTTGGCATCGATGGCTATGCGTAACGCTGCCGGTGACGGGTTGACCGCTTCGCTCAACGGGCGCCAGGCAAAGGCCAGGGTCTGGCCGGTTTCCGCCGCTACCTGCAAACGCCGCAAGGCTCGGTCATCGGCCTTGTTCGGCCAGCACAGCACGGCGCCGCAACTGCCCGAGCGCAGGCATTGCTCCGCCGCCCACAAGGCATCGCGTTCGCTGGCCTGAATCACCGACAACTGGCGCAGATCGACTCCGGCATTGGCCCAAGCCTGCGGGTACGGCACGAACGGCGGCGCCACCAGCACGATGCGCTCACCGGCCGCGGACAATCGCGCCAGGGTGGGCCAGACCAGTTGCAGCTCGCCGACACCGGGGCCGGCGAGAAGGATTTCGCTCAGCGCCGCTTCCGGCCAGCCGCCGCTGGGCAGAGCTGCGTCCAGTCCCGCATGCCCGGTCGGCTGCGGACTTGCCGCCGGTGGCGCAGGCCTGCCGCGCCAGACCTGGCCGCCATTGAACAGCGTATTCAACGCAACGACGGCGCCCATCAGCCTTGCCTCACCAGACCACAGAACACGCCTTCGATGGCCAGATCCTGATCGTTACGCACAACGATGGGCTGATAGGCCGGGTTGCGTGGCAACAGGCGCACTTCATCACCGACCCGTTCGAAGCGTTTGATGGTGACTTCACCGTCCAGACGCGCAACGACGATCTGGCCGTTCAGCGCCTCCGGATTGCGCCGCACACCGACCAGATCGCCATCAAGAATGCCGTCTTCGATCATCGAGTCGCCCTGCACCCGCAGCATGTAATCCGGGGTGCGGGAGAACAGCGCCGGGTCGAGCAGCAAACGGTTATGGATATCGACATCGGCGCCAATCGGTGCGCCGGCAGCCACGCGACCGAGTACGGGGATCTCCAGCAATTCCGGACGCGGTGGCTGACCTAGCAGGCGAATGCCCCGGGCTTGATGCGGATTGACCTCAATGAAACCGGCTTCGGTGAGCGCCAGCACATGCTTGCGCGCCACGCTGCGCGAGGCAAAACCAAAAGCCTCGCTGATTTCAGCGAGGCTTGGGGGCTGACCGTGCTCGGCGATGCGATCGCGGATAAAGGTCAGAATGGCGGTACGGCGGGGAGTCAGGTTCGTCATGGAGTACATTTGTACTCCTGTGGGAATTTCCTGACAAGAACCGCCAGTCGGCGCAAGCCGACGCAGGCAGCTGCAATCGGATCAATCTGTCTGATCGTTCCCACGCTCTGCGTGGGAATGCCTCAAGGGACGCTCCGCGTCCAGTGACGCGGAGCGTCACGGGCTGCATTCCCACGCGGAGCGTGGGAACGATCATCGGATAAGGTCAGGAATCCAGTTGCGCCAGGTACTCCCACGGGTAAATCCCGCGTTGATGGCCATCGCTGAACACCAGTTGCACGCCATACCCCTGCGGATTGACCTCGATCAGGCGCACGCGCTCATCCACCAGCGGCGTGACACCGCGCAGGCGAAATGCGCGGCATTGCGAGCATGGGCATTGCCGGCGCAGATCGGCATGCTTGAGCAGCGATTCGCGCCCGTCCGGCCAGCTCAGGTGTAACGTGCGCTCACTCTGCGAGTTGCCCACCGACAGTGGGTTCATTGCAACTGACTCAACGCGATGCGCACGGCTTTGCGCACTTCCGGGTCGCCGTCGTCCTGCGCTGCCTGCAACGCGGCCACGGCGCCGCGATCGTTCAATTCACCGAGGGCCAGCGCGGCTTCCTTGCGCAGATTGCTGATGCGGTGGCCAAGGGTGTCGATTAGCGCGTCCAGCGCCGGGGCGAAGCGCAAGCGGCCAAGGCTGCGAGTGGCGCGCAGGCGCACTTGCCAGTAATCATCGCTCAGCGCTTCGACCAAGGCCGGGCCGGCGTCGCTGTGGCCAACCTTGCCCAGCGTGGTCGCAGCTTCTTCGCGCACTTGCCAGGCAGGGTCGCGCAAAGCCTGGCGCAACGCTGGCAATACTTCGGCGTCGCTCGCCAGACCGAGCGCACCCGTCGCGGCGCGGCGCACTTCGGTGTCCGGGTCGTCGCTGGCCAGGCGCGCCAGGGCTGGCAGCGCGTCGAGCTGTTTGAGCCAGCCGAGCACACCGACCGCTTCGCGACGGACATTGCCATCGGCGTCCACCAACGCGGCGACGGCAGCCGGCGCGGCCTCGGCGAAGCGCAATTCGCGTAACGCCCGAAAGGCGGCGATGCGCACACTGACATCGGCATGTGCGGTCCACGGCAGAATGATCCGCCCCGCCGCCGCAGTCTTGAGCAGGCTCAGGCTTTGCGCCGCCACCGATTGCACGGCGGGCGCCGGATCCGTCAGCGCTTCGCACAAGGCTTGCACGACCGCTTCATCCTCCCACGCTTCGAGCAATCGTGCGGCTTCAGCGCGAACGTCCTCGGCGGGATCCTGCCGGAGTCGATCAACCAGCCAGAGCAAACCATCCGGCTCCTCCAGATCGGCCAGATCAATCAGGGCAATGCGCCGCACGCCAGCGTCTTCAGCCGTCAGGCGCGGTTGCAGGGCGAGGATGTCTTCGTTGTCGGTCACAGCAAAAATAGAGGTCATAGGGCAAATCGCGGCAAAGGGTTTTCAGGAGGCAGGCCGAGCGGATTGAGGCGCGGCAGCGATCGGTCGTTGTCGTGGCGCAGCAGGTCGAGGCAATGGCGTTTCAGTCGAGCGAACTCGGGGCTGGTCACCAGTTCACTGGTACGCGGGCGTGGAAAGTCCAGACGCAAGTCTTCGATGATTCGCCCCGGTCGCGCGCTCATTACCAGCAAGCGATCGGCTAGAAACAGCGCCTCGTCGATGTCATGGGTGACGAAAACCACGGTGGTGCGGATGCGCGTCCAGATGTCCAGCAGCAGTTCCTGCATGTTCAAGCGGGTCAGCGCATCCAGCGCGCCGAACGGCTCGTCCATCAGCAACAGTCGCGGGCGATTGACCAGCACCCGGGCGATTTCTACCCGTTGCTGCATGCCCCCGGAGAGCTGATCGGGCCAGCGCTCGGCAAAGCCTTCGAGGCCGACCAGTTTGAGAATGTCGTCAGCGGCGCGATGGCGCTCAGCCTTGCCGACCCCGCGCATCTTCAGGCCGAAGGCGACGTTGTCGCGCACCGTGCGCCACGGGAACAGCGTGTGGTGCTGAAACACCATGCCGCGCTGCGGCGACGGGCCGGTCACCGCGCTGCCGTCGACTTTCAAGCTGCCGGTACTGGCATTCAAGTGTCCGGCCAGGGCGCCGAGCAAGGTCGACTTGCCGCAACCGGAGGGGCCGAGAATACACACGAACTGGCCGGATTCGATCTGGCAATCGAGGCCCTGCACCGCTTCGAAGGCTTCGCGGCCCTGGCCGAGGACGATGGACAATTGACGGATGTCGATCCGCCCTTCCGGGGTTTGCATGACGCTCATCAGGCTTTGCCTCGCGGTCGATGCCAAGGCGTGAACAAACCGCCCAGGCGTTTGATCAGCCAACTGCTGCCCATGCCCAACACGCCGATCAGGAGCATGCCGACGACAATGTCGGCGTAGTTCTGAATGGTGTAGGACTCCCAGGTGTAGTAACCGATACCGAACTGCCCGGAGATCATTTCCGCCGTCACCAGGCAGAACCATGAAGTGCCCATGCCGATCGCAAGGCCAGTGATGATGCTCGGCGCAGCGCCCGGGAGGATTACTTCCAGCAGAATCGCCCGGCGCCCTGCTCCGAGGCTTTTTGCAGAGGCGATCAGGCGTGGATCGACGCCTTCGACGCCGTGCACGGTGTTGAGCAGGATCGGGAACAGCGCGCCGGTGAAGGTGATAAAGACCATGGACAATTCCGAGGATGGAAACATCAGGATCGCCAGCGGAATCCACGCCACGGCGGGGATCGGGCGCAGGACTTCCAGTGGCGGCAGCAGAATGTCTTCGGCCCATTTCGACCGGCCGATGGCCAGGCCCAGGGCGATGCCGAGGATCAACGCCGCCACGTAACCGGCGAAGACCCGGCCGAGGCTGCTGCTCAGGTGCTGCCAGAGTTTGCCCGAGTCGCCCAGGCCCAGCGCGGCTTCGATCACCGCCAGTGGCGTCGGCACGTTGGCAAAGGTGACCAGGCCGAGGTTCCAGTGATGGCTGGCGGCGAGTTGCCAGAAGAGCAGGCAGAGCAGCAGTGAGGCGGCTTTTGATGTCCAGCGCAACGGTGTTTTCATAGTCCGGTTTCCAGTTCGGGTTCTGTGTGATGGCTGAGATTTACCCCCTCACCCCAGCCCTCTCCCCCAGGGGGGCGAGGGGGAAAGGGAGCCGATTTGCGTGCTTTTCACGACCTGAGTTCGACTCGATATTTCACGTCGGCGTATCTCTCACCAACAACTCGGTCAGTCCCCTCTCCCTTCGGGAGAGGGTTAGGGTGAGGGGCTTTTGATCTTCAGCGCTTGCAGACCTGAGTTCGACTCGGTACTTCACGTCGGCGTATCTCAACAACAACTCGGTCAGTCCCCTCTCCCTCCGGGAGAGGGTTAGGGTGAGGGGCTTTTGATCTTCAGCGCGCAGCAACAACCTGCGCAGTGGCATCGCTAAAGTCGAACACCTTGCCACCCTGCGCCGCAGCGTATTGCTGGGCCTGGCCCTTGAGCAGAAATGCGCTGAGGCGACCCTTGGCATCGCTGGCAAACCACGCTTGTTCGGCGAGCAACTTGATCCCACTGTCACTGGCCTGCGCATACACCGCACGAATGTTCTTGCCCTCCTGCTTCAACCCTGCCAACGCAGTGAACGCCGCTTCAGCCGAGCCGTAACGGCGGACTTTTTCCTCACCGCGCACCCAGATTTCCGCGACATGGCTGACGTCGGTGATGGCTTTGCCCGTCGCCGCATCCACACCCGGCACCGGCGTCTGCGCGTAGTTGGCCAGTTGCGCGGTGTAATCGAGGTTCGCAGCCTTGAAGGCGGCGCGGATGTACTGGTCGTCGATGAAGCTGTTCAGGTCGAGCCCGCGATCGGCTTTCTTCAGCAGCTTCAGGGTATCGATGGCGGTACCGACGGCCTGGCGATATTCAGGCTTCCAGCTCAGGTCACGGGTCTGTACGCCGAGCGGGCCATGGAACAGGTAGCTGACCTCGGCATCGACCCCGGTGACCTTGGCGATCAGTTCGCTGTACTTCTCCGGTTCGGCGGCGAGCAGTTGGTTGGCTTCGATGCTCGCACGCAGATAGGCGACGACGATTTCCGGATACTTTTTCGCGTAGGCCTGATCCACCAGTGCGCCATGGAAAGTCGGTGCGTTGGCCTGAGCGCCGTCGTAGATCTTGCGGGCGAAACCACGGCTCGGGAACAGCTCGGCGAAAGGCACAAAATCGGCGTGGGCGTCGATCTTGCCGGCCTGCAATGCCGAGCCGGCGACTTCCGGTGGCTGGGCGATGATGTTGACATCCTTGAGCGGGTCCCAACCCTGCTCTGCCACGGCGCGCAGCAACATGCCGTGAGCCGTCGAGGCGAACGGCACCGAAATGGTCTTGCCCTTGAGTTCGCTCAGGCTTTGCACCGACGAAGCGCTCGGCACGACGATGCCGTTGCCGCTGCCCTTGATGCTGCCCGACAGCACGCTGATGAACAGGCTGTGCTTGCCCGCCGTTTCGAACGCCACACCGTTGAATGCACCGGGGAAATCGGCCATCGCACCGAAATCGAGTTTGCCGGCGACCATCTCGTTGGTCAGCGGCGCGCCACTGGTGAAGTTTTTCCACTGCACGTCGTACTTCGCGTCTTTGTAGGCGCCATCGTGGGGCAAGTATTTTTCCAGCAGACCGAGTTGACGGATCAACAGGCCACCGGCGGCGCAATTGATAGTGGTGTCCTGGGTGCCGATGGCGATGCGGATGGTTTCGGCCGAGGCCGACAAGGTGAATGAAGCCAGGACCAGCCCAGCGAGTGCTGCACGCAACATGAGTGTTTCCCCTCGAATCATTTGTTTGAGGTTCGTCTCCGCCGCGATCGGGGCGCGGTGGGAAACGAGGGGTGTTTTGCATTCAGCGTCCGGGGTTCTCCGGATGGCTATTGGATAATCACAATCGCAATGTGGGAGATTCTATGGTTCATGCCTAGCCCCTAAACGCCTTTGGGTGAGTATTCGCTCTGGTTTTTCAATAGAGCA